>NZ_JASUSU010000036.1:0-31421 GCF_030445905.1 Oceanotoga sp.
TTGTAAAATATTTGATGGATTCTTGTTACACTTTTATTTTACGGGGAGGTTCCTTTTTTTTCAACCTCTTTCTTTTTTTATTTCAGGAATGCTCCTAAATTATTATATTTAAAACTCTAAAAACATAATGTTTTTAGAGTTTTATATTTTATTCTAAAATATCTATTATTTTTCTTGAGAGATTTACAAATGGTGCAACTACTTCAGGATCTCCAAAATAAGCACTTGGTTTTCCATTATCCATATTTTCTCTTACTTGTTGATTTATAGGCATTTGAGCTAAGACTTCTAAATTGTATTTTTTTGCAAGATTTAAAGCACCATCTTTACCAAAAATATAATGTTTTGTTTTTGAATCTGGACATACAAAATATGACATATTTTCGACTAAACCAATTACTTTTTGATTCATCATACTCAAGAAATTCAAAGCTTTTTCAACATCGTCTTGTGATACTATTGAAGGAGTAGTTACAACAATAGTTCCAGAAATATTTTTTAAATTTTGAAATATCGTTAATGGTTCATCACCAGTGCCTGGAGGGCAGTCTACTATCAAATAATCAAGTTCACCCCAAGAAATATCTGATATGAATTGTAGTATAGCACCAGTTTTCAGAGGACCTCTCCATATTACAGGAGAAGTTTCTTCTTTTAAAAATTGTGACATTGATATGACTGAAATTCCGCTTATTTCTGGGGGTAAAACTTCATCTCCAACTTGATAAGGTTTTTTATCTCTACCGCCCAACATCCTTGCAACATCTGGACCATGTAAATCAGTATCTAAAAGGCCTACTTTTCTACCTTCGAGTGATAATGCGATTGCGAGATTAACTGCAACGGTAGATTTTCCAACTCCGCCCTTTCCACTCATAACAACAATAGTATTTTTAACTGTCTTCATTCTTTCATTTGCTTTACTTATTACTTCATTTATATTATTAACTGGCATTTTAAAACCTCCTAAAGCAATATATAATAAAATTATATATAGATATATTTAATTGAATTTGAAGTTATGATTAATTATATATTATTATAACATGGAATGGTATTTTATAACTAATTTTGAATTTGATAATATTATAGTTTAATAGCTGATGATATAATATAAATAATTATAATTATATGGAGGGATAATTTATGAAAAATATGAAAAAAATCATTTTATTTATTTTAATATTTTTGAGTGTAAACGTTTTTACTGAAAAAATAACATTTATTTTAGATAGTCCAGAAGCTTCAACAGTTTTTTTAAGAACTGATATAAATAAATTCAAACCTATAAAATTAGAAAAATCTATATCTGGATTATGGAAAACTACTTTAGAAGCAACTCCAGGAAATTATTTATATATATATTACATTGATGGAATTAGAACTAAAGATTATAAAAATAATGAATTTGATTATTATAATGATGAATTTTATAATATTAGAAAAATAGAAAAAACTTATTATCCAATTATAGGTGATAATAAAATAAAATATTTAAAACATGAAAATGAAAGATTTTATATTAATCCAGTTAATGAAAATCTTGTTTATTTAAGAGTTAAGGTGAGTAAAAATGATATAAAAGATTTAAATATTCAAAGTAATGCAGATATTTTAAGTAAAAAAATTTATGAAATTGATAATGAAATTGTGTATGAATTTAAGTTAAAGATTAAATCTAATGAATTAAAATATAGATTTTTGATATATGATGGTGGGGAAATTATATATGGATATAATAAAAGTGATGAATTTTATACATTAAATATGAATAGACCTAAAATCAGTTATTTTGATACACCAAGTTGGGCTAAAGGCGAAATTATATATCAAATTTTTCCTGATAGATTTAGAAACTTTATAAATACTAATGATGATTTTGATGCGCCGAATTGGTATGGAGAATATAATAAAGATGAATTGATGTTTAAAAGTTTTGGTGGAGATTTAAAAGGAATAGAAAATTCTTTAGATTATTTATCAGATCTCGGAATAAAAGGAATTTATTTAAATCCTATATTTTCTGCCAATTCAACACATAAATATAATACAAAAGATTATTTTAAAATAGATCCAAGTTTTGGGACAGAAAAAGATTTTGAGGATTTATTAGAAAAATCACATAATAAAGATTTAAAAATCATTATAGATGGAGTTTTTAATCATACAGGAATTGATTTTTTTGCTATGAAAGAAAATTTTGAAAAACAAGAAAATTCAAAATATTTAGATTGGTATTATATAAAAAATTTCCCAATAAAAGAAAATCCAAATTCATATGAAAGTTGGCAAAATTATGCGAGTTTGCCAAAACTGAATATAGATAATAAAGAAGTAAAATCTTATATATCAAGAGTTTTGGCTTATTGGACATCAATGGGAATAGATGGGTGGAGATTAGACGCAGTGGATCAAATACCAAATTATTTTTGGAATGATTATTTTTATCATTATGTTAAGCAATTAAACAGTGATTTATTAATAACTGGAGAATATTGGAAAAATTCTAAAAATTATTTTGAATACCCATCTTTTGATAGTGTTATGAACTATCTTTTTAAAGATGCTGTTGTTAATTATTCAAAGGGAGGTTCTGCAAATGAACTTGTAAATGATTTACAATATTATTTAAATAGATACCCTCAACAAGTATTAAATACATTATGGAATTTACTTGGATCTCATGATACGAGGAGAATATTTACAGAATTAGATGAAGATATAGAGAAATTAAAAATAGCTGTTGGAATTCAAATGACATTTATTGGAAGTCCTGTCATTTACTATGGTGATGAAATTGGAATGACTGGAGAGAATGATCCTTTTTGTAGAAAACCATTTATTTGGGATGAGAAAACATGGAATAAACAAATAAATGATTATTATAAAAAACTTATTAAATTTAGAAATCAAAATGATGCTTTAAAATATGGTGATATAAAGTTTTTAGAAGCAAAAATAGGTACAGTAGTTTATGAAAGATCTTTTAAAGATGAAAAAGTTATTGTATTGATTAACAATAAAAAAATATCTCCAAAGATTAATTTAAAACTTGATGGGGTTTATACAGATCTCATAAGTGAAAAGAAATATGAACATGTAGAAAAAGTTAATTCAAATACTATAATGATATTATATAAATAAAGGTGATTTAATATGTTTTATTATGAAGTTTCTCCAATAGGAGGAAAAATATACGATACTTATACATATAAATATGAGGAAAAATTATCTAAAGGTCAAAGGGTTATAATTAATATGAGAGGAAATCAAAGTTTAGGTCTTATAATTAAAGAAAGTACAAATATAGATAGCATAAAAATAAAAGAAATAGATTTTATATTAGATGAAAAACCTCTTATAAATGAAAATATATTTGATCTTATATTTGAATCGACAAAAAAATTTTTATTGCCATTGAGTGAAGTTATAAGATTTGTGTTTCCTCCTTTATCTTATGATCTATTTAGAATTAAAATAATGCCGTTGAATGAACTATCTCCTATTCAAAAACCGACTTTTTTGAATGAATATTATAAAAATTTTGAAAATAAAAAAGAAGCAAAAAAAAAGTTGAAAGAATTAATTAATTTGAATATAGTAAAATTAGAACTCCATGAAAAAACCATCAAAAATAAAAAAGAATGGTTTTTAAGTTTAAATAAAGATTTAAAAGATATAATGAATATAAATATATCTGCACAGGCTCAAGCTGTAGTCAATTATTTGATGATAAATGGAGAAATTCCAGAAAAATTGCTTTATGAAGAAAATATAATAAAAAAAAGTTCATCCGTTTTAAAGACATTAAAGAAAAAAGGAATATTAAAATTTAGTGAAAAAAAAGAAATTATTATAAAAAAAGAAGTAGATTTATCTTTAGAACAAGAAAATGCTGTAAAAACAATTTTTTTAAAGAAAGATAAACCTCACCTTTTATATGGTGTTACCGGTAGTGGAAAAACAGAAGTTTTTTTTGAAGTTGCTGAACCTTATTTAAAACAAAATAAAAAAGTACTTATAATGGTTCCAGAAATATCTTTAGCTCCTCAAATGTATAAAAGATTAAAAAATAGATTCTTAAATTATAAACTTGGAGTATATCATTCATCTATGACTAATTCAGAAAGAATTAATGTTTGGTATGGAGCTCAAAAAGGTGATTATGATATAATAATTGGAACACGAAGCTCTGTTTGGTTGCCAATAAAAGATTTATCAATGATAATAATAGATGAAGAACATGATAATTCATATTATCAATTAGAACAAGGTTCATATGATGCAATAGAAGTGGCTTTAATGAGAAAAAAATTTGAAAATCTAAATATAGTTCTTGCTTCTGCAACTCCAAGACTTGTTGATTATAAAAGAGCTTTAGAAGAAAAATATTATTTAGAAACTATAAAAAACAGATTTTATTCACAAATGCCAGAAATAGAAATTTTAGATTTAAAGTCAGAAGAAAAGTATAATTGGATTTTTTCAAAAAAAACTATAAAAAAAATATATGAAACTATAAAAAAAGATAAAAAAGTTATAGTTTTTACACCAACGCGTGGTTATGCTAATTATGTAATATGTAGCGATTGTGGTTATATATTTAAATGTGAAAATTGTGATGTTTCATATACATATCATAAAAAAGAAAATAAATTAAAATGTCATTATTGTGGTGAAGAGAAAAACACCCCCGCGTCTTGTCCAAATTGTAAATCTATAAAATTACAAACAAGAGGTTATGGAACAGAGAAAGTCGTGAATGATTTAATGAAAGCTTTTCCTTCTGTACCAATTGTTAGAGTTGATAGAACTGTTATCAATAATTATGATGAATTAAAAGATACATTTAATTATATGCATGAAAAGGGAAGAAAAATAATAGTTGGTACAAAAATGATAACTAAAGGTCTCGATATTGAAGATTTAGACTTAGTTGTAATTCTTGATTCTGATAGATATGCATTTTTACCTGATTATACGGCTGAAGAAAGTGCAGCTTCTTTGATAATGCAAGTAGCAGGAAGAGCTGGTAGAAAAGAAAAGGGAAATGTTATCATACAGACATTTAAAAATGATAGTAAAATGTTCGAGCATATAAAGAACAATGATTATGATTCTATAATAAAAAGTGAGTTATTAAAAAGAGAAAAATACAATTATCCACCTTATTCTGATATGTATTTGTTGATAATACAAAACGAGTCAAGAGAAGATAATAATAAAATGTCAAATTTAATATATGAAGAACTTAAAAATTTATTTCCAAACACTGAAATATTAGGTCCTGTTGAACCATTAATATATAAATTGAGAAATAAATATAGAAAATATATAATGATCAAAGAAAAAGTTGATAATATAAGACTTTTAAAAATACAAAAAAAATACAACAGAAACCTTATTATACACAGCAATCCTCCAACTACATTATTATAAAATTTGACGTTTAATGTTAAAAGTGGTATAATCTTAATAAGTAATTAAAAAAACATTTGAAAAATTAATAAAAGATATAGTTATATAGCATCAATCACGGAGGTGATTTTATGGATTACAAAGTATTTACAAGGGATATACAACTTACTGAAGCAATTGAAAGCTATATCGAGAAAAGAATGCAAAAACCAGACAGATTATTAGTTAAACATGAAGATCTTGTTTCAACAGCAGATTTTAGAGTTTCAAAAGAAGGCGGTATTTTTAAAGTAGAAATAACAACACATTTTAAAGTTTTTAATAAGATAATTAAGGTAGAAGAAAGATCTGGAGATTTATATGAAGCTATAGATGATGTCACAGATGCACTTGAAAGAAAAATAAGAAAATTGAAAGCTAAACTCCAAGATCATGAAAAAGATGTACAGCCGAATAAAACTTTTAAAGAAGATAAAAATGAAGAACATGAAGAAAATTTTGCAAGGATAAAAAGACATGATTTAAGTTTGATGTCAAGTGAAGAAGCAAAATTACAAGCTGAAATGTTGGGACATCAATTTTATGTATTTAGAAATTCAGAAACTGATGAAGTTAATGTAATTTATAAAAGAAATAATGGAACTTATGGTTTAATAGAATTTATAGGATAAAAGGGGGTTTTCCCCCTTTTATTTTATACCCCCAGTAATTTATCAATTTTATTTTTATCGAAACCAACTATAACTTTATTTCCAATTTCTATAACTGGAACGCCCATTTGACCTGATTTTTTTACCATTTTTTCAGCAGCTTTTTGATCTTTAGAAACATCGATGTTTTTAAAATTCAATCCTAAAGATTTAAAATAGTTTTTTGCTCTACTACACCAAGGACAAGATGGAGTCGAATAAACAGTTATTTTTACATGTTGCATAAAAACACCTCCTATACCTACACAGGGTATAAAATATTATAACATCTAAATATAATTCTTATTTTAATTAAATGTAAATTATAAATTATATAATATAATTTGAGTATTAAAATAAACTCGATTTAATTCAAATAAGATAAATATTTTATATGGGGGTAAAAATATGATATATGATTATGAAAAAACTCCTGTTGAATATTCTATAAAGAGTGAACAGGACTATGAAGTATATAAATTCAAAGCAGTTTATAATGAAGAGCATTATAAAGAAAATAATTATCAATATGTACATGTATTTGAACCTTATTCAAATATAAAAGGGGATATAATATTTGTTCATGGTATTGGACCAAGAAATATAGAATATTTAGAATGGTATGCCAGATATTTTAGAGAAAATGGCTTTAGAACATCTGTTGTTATATTACCGTATCATTTAAATAGGAAACCTTCAAATATGATAGCTGGAGATCCTTTTTATTCTTCTGAGCCTGAAGAATGTGTGAAATTATTTCATAATTCTGTTAAAGATATAAGAAGAACAATAGACTTAATAGAATGTTTTAAAGGATATAAAAAAGATAAACTATATTTAATGGGGGTTAGTTTTGGTGGGATAATAGGTACAATGTCTCTTGCTTTAGATAAAAGAATAAAAAAAGGAATTTTAATGATAACTGGAGGTAATTGGAGATGGATAAATTTTTATTCTCCATATACACAAAGAGTCAGAGATGCATATGAAAAATACGGAAATTCTTTTGGATGTAGAAACGAAGAAAGCTGCATAAAATACAGAAAAGATGCATTATCTTTAGTTAAAAAAAATATATCTTCAATTGAAGATATATTTAATAAGACACCTATAACTTGTTATCATTATGATCCTTTAAGTTATGCAAAGTTTGTGAATCAGGATGTTCTATTTATAAGGGGAATATTTGATAAAATAATACCTCAAAGGTCTACAGATGAACTTATAGAATTATTACCAAATAAAAAGGTAAAGAAAATACCAACAGGACATAAAACAAGTATATTATTTAAAAAAATAGTTGGAAGTTGGGTTATTAATTATTTGGAAAAGTATTAAAAACCAGTATATAAAATTCTCTGTCTCATCTTAAAAAAAGCTTGGGTTGTTAGAATTACATCACCTTCAGCTCTATGTCGTGAAACATTTGTAGATATATTTAATCTATGGCAGATTATATCTAAATTATGTCTCGTTTCACCTTTAAAGACTTTATGAGACATTTTTATTGTATCTATTACAGGATTAAAAAGTTCATCTTTTCTACATAGTTCAAGTTCTCTATTCAGAAATGCTATATCAAATTTAGCGTTTTGAATTACGAGAATACCAGTGCCAATAAAATTTAATAAATCATCACTAATTTCATAAAATTTTGGAGAATTTCTAACATGTAAATCAAAAATACCATGAATTTTTGATACATAATAAGGTATAGGAATTTCTGGATTCAATAAAGTTATAAATCTATCTTTTATGATATAATCTTTATCATCGTCTGTGATATTTATCTTATAAATAGCTATTTCTACAAGTTTATCACCATTTTTAGGTGAAAGACCTGTTGTTTCAGTGTCGAGGATAAAAAATTCTTTATTTTTTAATAAATCTAACATATAAAACTCCTTTCTATGAGGTGAATTTATGAATAAAGGTACATATATAATATTATTAAAATTAAAAAATGAATTAAGTTTTGAAATAAGAAAAAAGAAATATATATTAAATCCTGGAATTTATGCGTATGTTGGGTCTGCAATGAAAAATTTACATCAAAGAGTTGGACGACATATAGATTATAAATCAGGTAAATACAAAAAACATTGGCATATAGATAATTTACTTGATAAAGGAGATGTGCTTTTTTCTTTTATTATACCAGATGGAATATATAGAGAAGAAGAAATTTCTAAGAAATTATCAGAAAAATTTCAATATATAGATGGATTTGGAGCTTCAGATTTAAAAGTGAAATCTAATTTATTTGTTATAGATGACAATGAAAAGTTTTTTTTAGAAATAAAAAATATTATAATTGATTAAAAAATCAATTATAATTTTTAAAGACTTTATTAAGAGGAGAATGAATATGAAAAGATGCAATAATGTTTTAAAAGGTAAAGGATGGCTAATGTCAGCTTTTTTACTTTTAATAATAGCTGAAAAACCCATACATGGTTATAATATAGGAAAAAAACTTGGAGAATTTGGAATAAATCTAAAAGGAGTAAGTAATAAAGGAAGAATATATACTTTTTTGAGTTCTTATGAAGAAGAAGGTTATATAGAATCAAATTGGGATACTCAATATTCTCCACCAAGAAAGATATATAATATAACTCAAAAAGGTTTAGAATATTTGAATAGTATAGAAGAAGAAATAGTAATTATGAAAGATTATCTTGATCATTTTAGTGATAGATTGGCAAATATAAAAAACAAGCAGGGATAATTCCCTGTTTGTTTTAATTATTGTATAAATATTTTAATGTTATTATTAAATCTGAAGATTTGCTTATATCAAAATTTATATCTATAATATTTTCTTTAGAATTATTTTCAATATTGGATATATTATTTCCAAATTTTATAGATTCAATACTCATTCCCAAAGAATCTGATAATATGGATACTTTTTGAATTTTATCATCATAATTATAAATCGATATTTTATATTCCATAATTCTTGTTGATTGTGATTTGAAATTTTTATCTGAAATTTTTTCTATCTTGTATTTCATATTCCAGCTTTCACCTAAAGATAATCTTATCAATTCATCTTTGGCATAATTATCTATAAAAGATTTTTTTAAAGGAAAATCTATATCATCAAATTTTTCACTTATAAAAACTTCACCAGAATTTATGTCTAATCCAAGTCCATTATAATCAGCGTTTTCTATTAATCTATATTTAAGCATATTTTTTGAGCCATTACTTGAGTAAGGTGTAAAATTTATTAAATTTCTGTCTTCATAATTTATTATATCTTTTTCATATAGATTTAAAATTATTTTATTAGAATCGATTGAAAAATCTCTTAATTCTACTGTATAAATATCATTGTTTATATTTTCTGAAAAATTCGAATCTCCCATGGCAGATTTTGAAAATGTTTCTACATTTCTTACTTGCGAATAGTAATAGTTTGGATCAGAATTAATATTTGTACTTATCAAGAATGTATAACCTTTACCTTTATAATCACTGTTTATTTCGATACTTCTTTTAAAATTTCCATTACTCTTCAATTCATAAAAATTTTTCCAATTTGCATCGTATTTAAGTCCAACATAAACATCTTTATCTGATGAAATATTTAATATTTTATTAGAATTGAAAACTTCAAAATCTTCTTTTAAAATTTCTACCCAACTATTAATTTTATTATTAAAATAAATTATTTTATTAGAATCGTCTACTAAATAATAATTATTTTCAATTTCTTTTAATGTATTGTAAGAATAATCTTTTATATCAATGATTTTAAATTTTGGAGAAAAATCTTCATATGATACAGAATATCCATTTGAACCTATTACCCACATAATTTCTGCATTATTTTCAATTTTATGTTTGCCTGGACTCATTTTAATGAAATTAACTAAACCATCTTTAAATATAAAATTATAATCTTTTGAAAAAGATAATAAAGCTATTATTAGTATAAAAAAAGTAATTAAAGCTCTTTTCATGTTACCCCTCCTCATATTTTAATAAATTAGAGTAATTATACATTATTTAACTTAAAAAAATCTGAAACAAACGAAGCAATTTTATGATATAATGTTTTTTGTGTTTTTATTATAATTTCGGAGGTGTGCAACTATGAAAAAAGTTGCTGTTATAGGTTTTGGTGCTGCATCAATAGGATTTATAAAGGGCATTATGGAAAATGGAAAAATAGAAAATATGAAAGTTGATATTTATGAAAGAGGTAAAAATATCGAAACCTCTGGTTTTGGAGGTTTAAAGTATGATGGTAAAATTTTTGTATCCAAAAACATGGGTGGAGATCTTGAGATACCAGAAAAAATACAGAGAGATGTTGTGAATTTTTTTCTTGAAAAAGCTGAATTAGCTAAAAAAATCAATGGAAAATATGAGTATGATGAAAATATAGAACATGGAAATTCATTTGAAGATGATGATTTATATAAAACTTTTTATAATAAAGGTTTTGAGCCTATAAAATCAGAATTTTATCATATAGGAACAGATATTCTTGTTGATACTGTTAATAGAATATATGAAGAATTTTCAAAACATGAAAATATAAATTTTATATTTGATTCGAATATAAAAAAAGTAGAAAGAAATGATCAATTAATAAAAGTATATAATAAAGACGAAATAAAAGAGTATGATGATATTGTAATAGCAGTAGGCAGAAGTGGTCATAAATTGGTTAAACATATTATAGATGATAACCCTGAATTAATATTATCTAATAATAAAGTAGATCTTGGAATTAGATTTGAGTTACCTGATCATATAGTACAAGAATTAAATGATAAAATGTATGAATTCAAAATAAAGCTCAAAACTAAAACAGGATATACTGTGAGGACTTTTTGTAATAATCCTTCTGGTGAAGTTACTGTTGAAAAATATGATGATTTTGTAACTGTAAATGGACATGCAAATTCAAAAAATAAGACAAAAAACACAAATTTTGCGATATTAGTAACACATTCATTTACAGAACCTTTTAATGATCCTGTTGGATATGGAACATATATATCAAAATTATCTAATATTTTGGCAGGAGGAAATAAAGTTATATTACAAACATACGAAGATTTTAAAAAATCTAAAAGAACAAAAAAAATAGGTAGAGTAGAGCCTACTTTAAATCAAAATAATTATATACTTGGAGATTTAAACCTTGTTTTTCCTAGAAAAACAGTAGAATCTATAATAGATTTTATGGAAACTTTAAATGAAATTGTTCCAGGAATAACTTATTCTGATAATCTCTTATATGGTGTAGAAGTTAAATTCTATGGAAATAAAGTTAATACAGATTATTTCAATAATGTAAGAATAATAGGAGATTGTTCGGGATGGACAAGATCTATAACTTATGCAACTTGTCATGGTGTAATCGAAGCTAATAAAATATAAAAATAATGCCTTTAGGCATTATTTTTTTTTGATTGACAATTATTTATTTTTTTGATATAATATTTAGTAATTTACTAAATTAGTAAATTACTAAAATAAAAAGGAGAATTATTATGAAAATACCAGTAAATTTAAAACACAAACCAGTTATTATTTCTGAGAATTATGAAAATATTGATGGAAGAAAAGCATATAATACCGATGCAAAAGGCCTATCTTTGGGATTAGCTCAATGGAATGATAGAGGAAAATTAGATATATCTGCTAAAGTATGGAGACATACTGGAGAAAAATGGTCAAGACAATCAGAGGAATTGCCGATTCATAGAATTCTTGATTTAGCAATTTTAATATGTAAAACAAAATCTTATTTTGGTGAAGCTTATAAATTTCCAAAGTTTTATGATCCAGACAAAGATTTGATAGATAGAATAGGATTACAAGGAGATGCGATGAATGTTTCCATATGTAAGGATAATCCAATGATTGATGAAGATATTAAATTATTTATGCAATCATTAAGTGAAGATGATGAAATATTAAGTGAAAGATTAAGAGTGTTATCTAATATATTAAAAGAAATGGGATATTAAAAAAAGCCAAAAATTTATTCAAATTTTTGGCTTTTAATCTTTTTTAGCATATTCTTTTTTTAAAATAATCATTTTTTAAACAAGAATCTATAATATCTGTATTTTCTAATAAAATTAGATTTTCTTTTTCGATATCCCATTTTTTTGAAATAAAACTAATTATAGAATTATTATTGAAATTAATATAAGAATTTTTACTATGAAAAATATAATTAAAATAACTTTTGTCAAGTGAAGCAAATTCAAGTTTTGAATTAATTAATTTTTCTGTAAGATAATTTTCTGATATTAGTATAAAATCATTTGAAGATTGTTTAATTATAGAAACAGCTCTTTTGTCAATTTTAAACTTATTTTCTTTAAAAAAAGAAAATTTTTTTCTTGAGTCAAATTCTCTTATACATTCATTCCAGTAAAATATACTATGCCCAGAATAATGTGATAAGTTATTCAATATTCTTTCGAAGAAATTCATCTTTAAATTTCCCGATTCTACATTATTAATTATTTTTTGAAGTATACCTTTATAAGATAACAAGTCTTTATCATATCTTTTTAACAATTCAAAAAAATAATCTCTTAAAAATAAAACATCTGGATTTTTATCTATAAATCCATGATATTTAACTAAAAAAACCTTCATTTCATTATTCCTCCTCTAAAACACCATTCTAATAAGATTATATATTATAATATGATATAATTGTATAGTTATATTATCATTTTTATAAAAATATTGAGGTGGAAATATGATAAATGATAAAATAAAAAAGATATGTGAATATACTTTCTATATGACTGATTGTGATACTTATATTTTCGAGGAAAAGACTCAAATAGTTCTTTTATATGATGGATTTAAATATAAAAGTATAATAAATTCAAATATAATAAAAATTTTAAAAAACACTGACAGATATTTAAGTATAAAAAAAATAAAAAATAAAATTTATTTGATTGGATATTTTAAGTATTATGAATCATATATTATAGTTAAAATAGATGAAAGAGATAATCATAATTTAAATAAATCTGTTTTGTATTATTCAATTTTTTTGAAAAATCTTATTGAAAATAATCATAATATTATAGAAAAAATATATGAAAATACCCTTTTGAATTATAATTTTGATAATGAATATAATGAAATAGAAGAAACTATAGAAACCGAAACAGAAAAATATTTTTTTAATATGGAAGATAAAATATTTAATAATTTTAAAAATAAAAAATTTGATGAAGTTAAAGAAGATTTATCTTTTTTAATAGAATCAATAGAAAATTTGAACTATAATAAAAATGAATTTAGACTTATAAAAAATTTATATATCATTTTAATATCAGATTTAATAGATATAGCGATAGATATATTTAATGAGAAAAAGTTATTTTATGATTTATTATATAAATATATGATAAAAATAGAATCTATAAAAAATATGACTATTTTAAAACTAAATGCAATAAGTTTTATTGAAGATATAAAACAAATTCAAATACATCATAGCACAAAAAAATATAGTTTAAAAGTAAAAAAAATAATAAAATATATAGAAAAAAATTTAAATAAAAATATAAAATTAGAAGAAATTTCTTTAAATATAGGAATATCTAAAAGTCATATGTGCAAAATATTTAAAAAAGAAATGAATAAAACTATTAATGATTATATAATAGATAGAAAAATAGAAAAAGCTAAAAATCTTTTAAAATATACAGATTTAAATATAAAAAATATATACTCAGAGATTGGGTTTAATGATCAAAGTTATTTCAGTTTTATTTTTAAAAAAAAAGTAGGAGTTACTCCTATACAATATAAAAACAGTAATCATATAATTTGATTACTGTTTTTATTTTTTAAAATGTAATAATAAGTATAAAGAAAATTAATTAAAAAAATATTTTTTTATTATAAAATATATTGAAAACGATATATCGTTAACGATATTAAGAGGTGAAATATGAAAAATATTCCATTTATAAAAGCTACTATTTTAAATTATTTGTATTCTAAAAAAGAACTTACTGGATATGATTTTATGAAATTTTGTTCGAAACAAAATATAAAAATCTCTCCTGGAAGTGTTTATCCTCATTTAAAAAAATTAGAAAATGATGGTTATATAAAGTATAAAAAAGAAGGAAAGAAAAAAGTATATACTTTTACAGAAGAAGGATTGAATTATTTTAAAAGTTTAAATATATCAAATGAATTAATAGATAAGACATTTAATAAAGTTCAATTTGTTATAAATTGTAATTGTGAAAATGTGAACTATGAAATTAAAAATAATATAAAAAATCTTATTAAAGAACTTTCTGATTTAGATTGGAAGAAAAAAAATGATATTTTAAATTTTTTAGATAAAATAAATATACTTGAAAAAAGTATAATAAAATTTTTGAATGAAGGGAGTAATCAGATATGAAAGTTGTTATAGTTGGGGGAGTAGCTGGAGGAGCAACAGCTGCAGCAAGATTAAGAAGATTGGATGAAAAAATAGAAATAATTATTATTGAAAGGGGAGAGCATGTAAGTTTTGCTAATTGTGGATTACCTTATCATATAGGAAATATAATAAAAGAAAGAGATCAACTATTATTAGAAACTCCAGAAACATTTAAAAACAAATTAAATATAGATGTAAGAACCAAAAATGAAGTTATAGAAATAAATAAAATTGATAAAAAAATTAAAGTTCAAAATTTAAATAATAAAAATATTTATTTTGAAAATTATGATTATTTAATTTTATCTCCTGGTGCTAAACCTATAAAACCAAGAATTGAAGGTATTCAAAGTGAAGGTGTTTTTGTTTTAAGAAATGTTGAAGATATGGATAATATAAAAGAATATATAAAAAATAGAGAAAAAATTCTTGTTGTTGGTGGAGGATTTATAGGTATAGAAATGGCTGAAAATTTATTACATATAGGTAAAAGTGTTGAAATAGTTGAAATGGCCGATCAATTAATGACACCTGTTGATTATGAAATAGCTTCTATAATTCACAATCATTGTAATGATAAAGGCTTGAAATTAAATCTTTCAAATGCTGTTACTAAAATAGAAAAGGAAAATAATTTTTTAAAAGTTTTATTTTCTAATGGAGAAAGTAAAAACTTTGATGTAATTATAATGTCAACAGGTGTAATACCTGAAAAAGAATTGGCTTTGAATTGCGGTTTAGAATTGGGTAATACTGGAATAAAAGTAAATGAATATATGCAAACTTCATGTGAAAGTATATATGCCGTTGGTGATGCTGTTGAAATTAATAATTTAATAAGTGGACAAAAGAACCTTATACCTCTTGCAGGTCCAGCTAATAAACAGGCAAGAATAGCAGCTAATAATATATATTATGGAAATAAAGAAAAATATAAAGGTGCTTTGGGCACTTCTATTGCTAAAATATTTGATATGACTATCGCATCAACTGGGTTAAATGAAAAAAGACTAAAAGCAATGAAAATAGATTATATTAGTTCTATTACCAATTCAAAGTCTCATGCCGGATATTATCCTGGTGCTTCTCTTATAACTTTAAAAATTCTTTTTAATAGAGATGGAAAGATATTTGGTGCTCAAGCTGTTGGAGAAGATGGAGTCGATAAAAGAATAGATGTTATATCAACAGCGATAAAAGCTGGATTAAAAGTTTGGGATTTAGAAGAATTAGAATTAACCTATGCACCGCCTTTTGGTTCAGCAAAAGATCCTGTTAATTATGCAGGTTTTGTTGCTAATAATATAATCAAAGGTGATATAGAAGTTATTGATTGGGATAAAATTAAAGAAATTGAAAATCATATTATATTAGATGTCAGAAATAAAGATGAAATAAATGATAATAATATAATAAAAGAGGGAAGTTTTATAAATATTCCATTATCTGAATTGAGAAAAAATTTGAATATGCTTGAAAAAGATAAAACTTATATAACTTATTGTACAATGGGATTAAGAGGATATATTGCATATAGGATTTTAAAATTGAATGGTTATAAAGTTTATAATTTAAATGGTGGATTTAGAGTTTATTCAAACGCAAAAAAAAGTAAAAAAATGCATAAATAAAAATAAAAAAGAGTTAGTTCAATATTAGTGATATGAACTAACTCTTTTTTTTATTTTGATATATTTTTAGAATATTTTTTTTCTGTTTTAATATGTAATATTTTTACTGCAAAATATAAGGTGATAAATCCAAAAATCAAACTAATGGATCCTGCAATTAATAATCCAAACTTAGCTAAAAAACCAACTATTAAAAAACCTGTAAATGATATTATTGCAACTGTGGTTGCATATGGAAATTGAGTTTGAACATGATCTATATGATGACAACCTGCTCCTGTTGAACTCAATATGGTAGTATCTGATATAGGTGAAGCATGATCTCCATATATTGCACCAGAAAGAACACCAGATACCATAGGAATTATTAAATCAAGTCTTCCTGTATGTAAAGCCATAGGGATTGCTATTGGAATGAGTATACCAAAAGTTCCCCAACTTGTTCCAGTTGAAAAAGATACAATTCCAGATATTATAAAAAATAATGCAGGCATTATTTCTATAGGGAAATTATCACTTGCAAGACTTACGATATATTCTCCAGTTTGAAGATCGTTTCTTATAATAGATCCTATTGTCCATGCAAATATTAATATTTTTATTGCTGGTAGCATCATTTTAAAACCTTTATAAGATAGAGAACCAAACTCTTTAAAATTTATAGTTTTTCTAATTAAAAAATAAATTATAGTAAAAATTAAAGAAATTAACCCACCCCAGAATAATGCAAAAGCAGAATTCATATTTTCGAAAGCTACTGCAAGATTATTTTCTCCGCCAAATAAAACAAAATCTCCTGTATAAAGCATAAAAGATATTATAGATATAATTAATACGAGAACCGGGAGAACTAAATCAATAACTTTACCATTTTTACCAGGAATAACATCCATTTCAACTTCGTTTGATGCATCTTTATTACCATTAAATAAATCATTATTAAATTCAGCATTATATTCATGTTCATACATAGGGCCAAAATCAAATTTTTTAACGCTTATTAGTATAACCATAAAAATTGTCAAGATTGCATAAGAATTAAAAAATATAGAACTTAAAAATACATTATAAGGATTAAAATTAGAAAGTTCACCTGTGCCAACTCCTGATTGAGTTAATTGTGAAATAACCTCTGCAACCCAGCTTGATATAGGTGCAATTATACAAATTGGGGCAGCTGTTGAATCTATTATGTAAGCTAATTTAGCCCTAGAAATATTATGTTTATCAGTAACAGGTTTCATTACAGTTCCAACTGTTAAAGAATTGAAATAATCATCTAAAAATATTAAAATTCCGAGTAAAAAAGTTGATAAAGAAGCACCTTTTTTTGAATTTATTTTTTTAGATGCCCAATTTCCATAAGCAAGAGCACCACCAGCTCTTGATATCAAAGCTACCATTATTCCAAGAATTATTAAAAATAATAAAATAAATAAATTCCAAGAATCATTAAATGATTCAAAGGATTTAAAATTAGAAAATTCTAAATTATCCCACATTAATTTTATTATTTTTACAAAAGCATCTATAATATTTCCCTGAGTGACGATTAAAGCACCAGATAAAATTCCAGCAAAAAGTGATAATAAAACCCTTTTAGTTAAAAAAGCCAAACCAATTGCCACGATAGGTGGAATTAGAGACCAAAAACCATAATCCATAAAAAAACAACTCCTTCAAAAAATGATAAAATAAAAGTGCTTCTCCTGTGGAGAAGCACTAATTAAATGACAAATTAGCTGAACGGCTCTCCACAAAAGTGTGACAATTATAAAGATATTTTCTTTATAACCAGAAGTATGAGTTGAGGAAAACTCATATTCTTCGGCACTATCGCCTTTCATCTAAATCATATCTTCCTCAAGATTTCAATTTAGATTACTGATCTTTAGTGCTCCTCCGTTCTTACAAACATATTAACTTCGTACAGATTATAACATCAAAAAAAAATAATTCAATTAAATAAATGTAAATAAGGTAACTTTATAAATATTTTTCCATTTTTAAATGTTCAATTCCAGCTTCTAAAAAAATATCTGAAATAGATTTATAACCCAATTTTTCATAAAATTTTTTTGCAGAAAGTTGAGAATTCAAAGTTATCTTTTTTACTTTTCTTTTCAATAAATCACTTTCAATATAGTTAATAAGTTCTTTCCCGAGACCTTTTTTTCTGAATTCATATATAGTTGCAACACGTTCGAGTTTAACTTCAGAACTATTTAAATATCTTACTCTTGCAGTACAAACAGGATTTTCGTCATGTATAAGAACATAGTGAATACAACCTGCATCTAAACCGTCTAATTCAAGATTTGGTGGTACATTTTGTTCTTCGATAAAGACTTTTTTTCTAATATCATAAGCCATTTTAAAAAAATCTACATCTTTAAATAAAAAAGAAAAAATAGAAATATTCATAAATACACCTCAAACAATAAAAGTTATTACTATAATTATAACATAAAGTTCATTGACACTTTATTATAAAATATTGTATAATTATATTACCTTTACTCAGTTTAGTGGATTAAATACCCTTTACTTGGTTTTAGGAATAAAATTTGGGAGTGATATTAAGATGGCTAGAGGATTAGAACAAGACTATAAGAAAGAACTTATAGAAGAATTTAAAATTAATCAAAAGGATACAGGATCTGTTGAAGTTCAAGTTGCTATTCTTTCTGCAAGGATAAAACATATAACCGATCATTTAAAAAAACATCCTAAGGATTTTCATTCAAGAAGAGGTTTGATGTCAATGGTTGGAAAGAGAAGAAAGATGCTTAAATACTTGAAAAAGGAAAAACCAGAATTATATCAAGAAATGATAAAAAAACTTCAAATAAGAGGATAATCAAAGCGGGGTAGAATAACCCTGCTTTTTTGTTATTAAAATCAATAAAATATGGTAGAATATAATGAAATGAATTAATACAGAGAGGTGAAATGAATGAAATTTTGGGAAAAAGAAATATTCGGAAGAAAACTTAGAATCGAAAATGGAAAAATGGCTAAACAATCACATGGTTCTATCTTGTTGACTTTTAACGAATCTACAATATTATTAACCGTTAATGCATCTGAAACTGCTAAACCAGGAACAGATTTTTTACCTTTAACAGTAGATTTTAAAGAAAAATTTTATGCAATAGGAAAAATTCCTGGTGGATTCGTTAAAAGAGAAGGAAGACCATCTGAAGAAGCTATTTTATCTTCAAGACTTATAGATAGACCTATAAGGCCTTTATTTCCAAAGGATTTTCATAATGAAATACAGGTAATATCAACTGTTTTTTCTATGTTAAATGATGATTCTATTGAAACTTGGAGTATAGCAGCAGCTTCTCTTGCTTTGAATATATCTCCAATACCTTTTAACGGTGTTGTAGCTGGTGTTAGAGTAGGATTGATTGATGGAGAATATATAGCTTTTCCAACTCAAGAACAACTTTCAAAATCAGAAATAGACATAGTTGTTGCTGGTTCAAAAGAAGCTATTACAATGGTTGAAGGAGAAGCACATGAAGTTAGTGAAGAAATTATGGTTGAAGCATTGAATTTTTCTCATAAGGCTATAAAAGAAATAATATCTATTCAAGAAGAAATTATATCTGAATTTAATATAGAAAAATGGGAAGTTGAAGTGCCAGAATATCCTGAAGAGTTTATAAATGATTTTAAATCTTTAATAAATAAAGAAACTCTTTTTGAAGCGCTTATGGTAGAAGGTAAAAAAAATAAAGATAAAAAACTAAAGGAATTCAAGGATTCAGTATTTGAAAAGTTTGAAGAATTATATCTTGATAAATGGACAGAAGAATTTTATCTTGAAAAGAAAAGTTATTTAAAAGAAACTTATGAAGAAATATTTAAGAAACTCATGAGAAGATCTATAGTAGATGATAATAAAAGAGCCGATGGAAGAAAGATAGACGAAATAAGACCTATTACATGTGAAATAGGAGTCATTCCAAGAGTTCATGGTTCTGCACTCTTTACTAGAGGAGAGACTCAATCTTTAGGAATAACAACACTTGGAGCACCTATGGATGTTCAAATGGTTGATACTATTTTTTCTGACGAAGATAAAAGATTTATGTTACATTATAATTTTCCACCATTTTCAACTGGAGAAGTAAGACCTTTAAGAGGCCCAGGAAGAAGAGAGATAGGTCATGGTCATCTTGCAGAAAGATCACATAAAAATTTAATACCTTCAGAATCTGAATTTCCATATACAATAAGAGTTGTATCTGAAATATTAGAATCAAATGGTTCATCTTCTATGGCTACAGTATGTTCAGCTTCTTTGTCCATGATGGATGCCGGAATACCTCTAAAAAAACATGTTGCTGGTGTTGCCATGGGTTTAATATTTGAAGAAGATAAAAATGTAGTGTTAACTGATATTCTTGGAATTGAAGATCATTTAGGAGATATGGATTTTAAAGTTACTGGAACGAGAGAAGGAATAACAGCTTTTCAGATGGATGTAAAAGTTGATAAAGTAAATGAAGAAATAATGCGTGAAGCTCTTGATAGAGCTAAAATTGCAAGATTAAAAATATTAAATTTAATGTATGATGCTATATCTGAACCAAGACCAGAACTTTCTCCATTTGTACCTAAAATAAAAACCATTACAATACCAGTAAACAAAATTGGAGATGTCATTGGACCTGGTGGAAGAATAATAAAGAAAATAAATGAGACATATAATACAGAGACATCCATTGATGATGAAGGAATTGTTAAAGTTAGTGGTATGGCTGAAGATATGGTAGATAAAGCAATAAAATATATAACAGGTCTCGTATCTGAAATAGAAAAAGGAAAAGTATATGAAGGAAAAATAAAAAGAGTAGAAAAATACGGAGTTTTTGTGGAAGTTTTGCCTGGAAAATCAGGATTATTACATATTTCAAATATGTCAAAAAAACCAACTGAATTAAAAATTGATGATAAAATAAATGTAGAAGTAATAAGTATAGAATCTCAATCTAAATTCCAATTAAAAGAAGAAGGATATGAAAAACCTAAACGTGCTCCAAGACCAGAGAAAACTTCAAATGATAAAAATGATTCAAATAATGATGAAAAAAAAGATAAAGATATAGAAAAAGAAAATGGGGGTAATTAATTTTGTACAGTTTACATAAAATGAAAAATGGCATGGATGTTATACTTCTCCCAAGAAAGACTATGAGAAGTGCTGCTGTTATGTACTGTGTAAAAACAGGTTCTTCTCATGAAAAAGAAGAAATAGCTGGAATATCTCATTTTATAGAACACACAGTTTTTAGAAAAACTAAAAATAGAAATAATATAATGATAAAAAAACCTCTTGAAGAAGTTGGTGGAAGTTTAAATGCTTTTACTACAAGAAACATGACAGTTTTTTACTCAAAAGTTCCAAGTATAGAAATAGAAACAGCTATAGATATACTTTCCGATATAACTTTTAATGCTACGCTCATAGATGAAGACATAGAAAAAGAAAGAAATGTAATACTTGAAGAAATTGCAATGTATGAAGATGATCCAGTAGATTTAACTTTTGAAAATCTTTCTAAAAATATTTTCGATGAAGATTTTGCAAGACCTGTTATAGGATATAAGCATACCGTTAGAGAATTAAATAATAGAAAACTTTATCCTTATTACAAAAAACATTATAATCCTTCAAATACAATAGTTGTAGTTTCTGGAGGATTTGATGAAGAAAAAATATTGAAAAAATTTAAAGAGATGAATATTGGAGAGTCTGGTATTAATAATGACTTTAAAAGTCCGATATTAAAAAAAGAAGATATATTAATAAAAAAGACAAAGAAAGAATTATCTCAAAATTATATAATAAATGCATTTAAAGCTCCAAATAAAAAAAGTGAATATTATTATCCAAGTCTCATATTGAACACTTTATTAGGAAGTGGGATGAGTTCTCTTTTATTCAATAAAATAAGAGAAGAAGAAGGATTAGTATATGAGATTGCTACGGATTACAATGCCTATAGAGAAAATGGATTATTTTTGATATTTGCTGCTACTACATCTGAGAATATAAAAAATTATAATGATAGATTAAGTGAAACCATATATAATTTTAGTGATAGAAAAGATTTAAATGAGTGGTTTAATTATGGTAAAAAAAGATTAATAGGTAGATTAACTATAGACATTGAAAGTAATGTAGCACTTGGAATGAACACATTGGATTCTTATTTAACTTATGGAAGAATTGTAAATATAGATGAAATTGTTGAAAAAATCCAAAAAGTACAAATGGAAGATGTTATTGAAGCTTCAAATATTATATTTTCTTCTAATAGATATACATCTATGTTAAATCCCGAATAAAGGGTTAATTATGGAGGGGACTTATTATGAGAAAGGTTTTATTTTCTGATTTACAACCAGGTTATGTAATTGCTGAGGATGTTACAAAAAATTCTATTATATTATTATCAGAAGGAACAGTTCTAACTGCTCATGATATACAACAATTAAAAAATTATTCTATAAAAATGGTATATGTTTATGATGAAGACGATTTTCAAATGGATAAAGATATAAAGATAATATTTAAAGAAATACCTCCAGTAGTTGAAAAACAAAAATATGAGTCATGGACTAATCAATTCGAAAAAGTAAAAGATATAACAAAATTGAATGAAAACTCAGAAGAATTAAATACATTAGTAAAAGATATATACTCAACTTTTGTTGAAGAAGAAAATATAGTTTTGAATCTTTTTCATGCAATAGGTGATGAAGCTTTAACAGCACATTCTATAAATACGGCGATTATATCTTCAATAATCTCTGTAAATTTAAAGATGCCTTATGTATTTACATTTCAACTTTTAAAAGCAAGTCTTTTACATGATATAGGATATTCTTTTTTAGGAGAAAGAGTTATAAATGACTATGAAGATCTTGAAAATAAAACTGTAAAATCACATTTAATATCTGGATACAAAGCTATGAAAAATTTTAAAGATAATATATCTAAAGAAGCAATAGATGCAATACTTGAACATCATGAAAGATATGATGGAAAAGGAATATTTATGAGATTATCTGGGGAGAGAATAAATCCTTTGGTAAGAATACTTCAAGTTGGAGATGCTTATGATTCAATGATAGAATCTGGAAAAAATCCATATGAAGCAATAAGTTTCCTTTTAAAGCAGTCTGGAAAGATGTTCGATCCATATTATGTGAGTACATTTTTTTCTATAACTGGATTATATCCAACAGGTACAACTGTTCTTTTAAATAATAATAAAAAAGCTATAGTTGTAAAAAAAGGACGTGCAACAGTGTTCCCCGTCGTTGAAATGGATGGTGAAAGAATAGAAACTGGATCTGAAACTGGTATATTTATAAAAGAGGTTTTAAAAGGTGAATGAGTTTCGAAATGTTGAAAAAATAAATCCCTTTAAATACATATTAGCTGTTGATATACCATATTTAAATTTAGAAAAAGGTATAATAATAAATGAAAGAATCAAAAATACCATTTTAGCTAATGGTATTTTTGTTATACCTGTATATGAAAATAAAGCTTATGATATGACTATTCTCGATGAAGAACAATTAAATGAAGGGTATTATGAAATAAAAAATGAATTAACAAGACTCGAAAGAAATAAATATTTTGATAAAAAAAAACTAAAAGAAATTTCGGATAACATATCAAAAAAAATGATTAAAAATAAAGAAAATTTAATATATTTACCTTTAAAAAAATTACAAGAATATGATGAATATACTTATACTCATTCTTTGAATGTATGTGTTGTTGCAACTTTAATAGCAAGAAATATGGGGCTTAGAGAGAAAATGGTGAGAAAAGTTTCTTTTTCTGCCTTAATTCATGATATAGGCAAAACAAAAATATCTAATGAAATTTTAAACTCTCCAAATAAATTAAATGATGAGGAGTTTAGAATTATAAAAAATCATGTTAGATATGGTTATGAAATTGCATTAAAAAATAAAATAATTGATGAAGATGTCCTCGGTGGGATATTATATCATCATGAAAAATTTGATGGAAAAGGTTATTTGTATAACAAAAGCGATTTAGAAATTCCTCTCGTAGCGAGAATAATAACTATAGCTGATGTTTATGATGCTTTAACTTCAAAAAGAAGTTATAAAAAACCTTGGAATAATTATGAAACAATTTCTTTTATAATACAAAATGTTGAAAAGATATTTGATAAAGATATAGTATCAGTATTTATAAAAATTATTGGATTATATCCTCCTGGTACAAAAGTAATGTTAAATGATTATTCAGTTGGAACTGTTGTGGCTGCAAGAGAAACAAATGAACTTCAACCTTTAATTCAAATTGGTGAATGTTTAATTGATCTGAAACAAGAAAACAAATACATATTAAAAGTCTTTAAGGAGTAGATTATATGAAAAAGAATATTTCTGAAAGTCTTGAAAATTATTTAAGAGTAGTCTATATATTACATATAGATGGAAAAATACCAAGAATAAAAGAAATTTCTAAAATGCTTGAAGTTAGAGATGCTTCTACTGTTGAGGCTATAAAAAAGCTTGAAAAACTTGGATATGTAACTCATGAAAAATATGGATATATAGATTTAACAGATAAAGGACTTTCTGAAGCAGAAAGAGTTTATAGAAAATATATAACTCTTGTAGATTTTTTTGTAAATATGCTTAATTTATCTAAAGAAGAAGCATATAAATTAGCTTGTGGTGTTGAACATCATATGACAGAAAACTTTTTTGTGTCTTTAGAATCTTTATTGATATTTTTAAAAAGAAACCCAATAGAATATAAAAAGCTTCAAGATTTTACAAAAAAATATAAATCTCAATTACCGCATATTTTTAGAACAACGCTCGATGAAATAGAAATAGAAGAAGAAGTTGAAATTTTGGATATATCCGGTGATCAAGATATGAAAGAAAAAATATTTAAAATGGGTATATATCCTGGGATGAGTGTATCTGTAAAAGAAAAAAACGAAAATAGTTTAGAAATAAATTTAAATTCAAAACTTTTAATAATTTCAATTGAAGATGCTAAAATGATAATAGTAGAATAAAAGGAGGTATAAAAATGTTGACTAAAGTAGAAAAAGCCTCGCAATATATAAAAGATAAAACCGACAAAAAACCTATTATAGGATTAATACTTGGTTCTGGTTTAGGTTATATAGCAGATAAAATTGAAGAAAAAAAAGAGTTTAATTATGATGAAATACCTTTTTTCCCAACTTCAACAGTAAAAGGACATGATGGAAAATTAGTTCTTGGAAAATTGGATGGAGTTTCAGTTGTTGCATTAAAAGGAAGATTTCATGCATATGAGGGATTAGATATAAAAAAAATAACTTTTCCAATATATGTCATGAAAAATCTTGGAATTAAAGGATTGATTTTAACGAATGCTTCTGGTGGAATAAATAGGACATTTAATCCTGGGGATATAGTTGCTAATACTGATTATATAAATGTATCATTTAGAAATCCGTTGATAGGACCTAATTATGAAGAGTTGGGTCAAAGATTTGTACCTATGGCTGAACCAATAGATATTAATTGGGCTAATAGAGTTATAAAAGAATGTGCTGAAAAAGATAATATAAGTATAAAAAAAGGCACATATGCTTGGTATTTAGGGCCTAATTATGAAACTCCGGCGGAAATAAAAATGTTTGAAAAATTTCATGCCGATCTTGTAGGAATGTCAACCATGCCAGAAATAATTGCAGCAAATCATGCTGAAATAAATGTTATAGCTTTCTCAGCTGTAACAAACATGGCCAGTGGAATATTACCAAAAAAATTAAATCATTCTGAAGTTATACAGATTGCAGATAAGATAAAACCACAATTTGAACAAGTTGTAAAAAATGCAATAAAGCTATTTTAAAGAGGAGGAATTAATTTTGATAAAGGAAATAATAAATGAAATAAAAAATGCAGATACAATATTAGTTGCAGGTCATATAATGCCTGATGGAGATGATTTGAGTTCTGTCACTTCTATGGTTATGGGATTAGAAAAAATAGGCAAAAAAGTTGTAGGAGTAATAGATGATGAAATTCCAGAATACTTATCTGGATTTGAAGCTATAAATAAATGTGTTAGAGATTTTGACTGTGCTAAAAACAATCCTGCAGACTTGATAATAATAGTAGATGCATCTTCACCTGATAGAGTAGGAAGAGTACAGGACCTTTTTGAATATAAAAGAGTAATCGTTATAGATCATCATGCAACAAATTTAAATTATGGTAATATTAATTGGGTTGTTCCAGAATCTGCATCAGCTGCTCAATTAGTTCTTGAGGTGCTCAAAGAATTGAATGTAGAATATGATGAAGAACTTGCAACCATAAACTTATTAGGTATAGCAACAGATACAGGCTTTTTTAAATATTCTAATACAAATTCTAAGGTATTCACAGATGCAGCTTATTTAGTTGATAAAGGTGCAAATTTAAATAAAATAACTAATCAAATTCTTGAAAATAAACCAATAGAACATATAAAATTAATGAAAGATGTATTAGAAGAAATGAGATTTGAATTTGATAATAAGCTTGCTTATTCCACAGTAAGTTTAGAAATGTTAAATAAATATGGAATAGAGCAAAAAGACACACCTCCTTTTGTTGGGGATCTGAGATCTTTAAGAGGTGTTGAAGTTGCTATAATGTATAATCAAGCAAAAGATAATGAATATCATATATCCATGAGATCTAAATCATGGTTTGATGTATCAGAAGTTGCTGTTCATTTTGGTGGTGGTGGTCACAAAAAAGCAGCTGGTTTTAGCTACAAAACTGATAATATTGAAGAACTTATGAAAAAAGTATCTAATTTTATAGGAGAAAAATTATAAAATAATGCTTAGTATATTTCTTTTTTTAATATGGATGATTATGATGAATGATTTTTCTGATTTTTCTATAATAATGGGAATAATATTTGTTCTTTTTACTGAATATATAACAAATATATTTTTTGATAAAAAAATAAAAGGAACAGTAGAAATATTTATATCTTCTTTAGGTACAATATTGAATATGTATAAATCAACAATAACGTTTTTACCTTTAATATTTAAGAAAAATCATTCTGGATTAGTTTCATATAAAGTAAAGAATAAAAGTAAATCTCAAAAAGTTGCTATATCAAATAGCATAACTCTTACTCCAGGGACATTATTTGTAGATGAGTTTGATGATTATTTATTAATACATAAAATAGCATCGAGCGAAGAAGAAGCACATTCTAAAAAAGATGTTTGGGAAGGAGAGTTATTTTGAACAACATAATACAAATATTTTTAATGTTATCATTAATAATAACAGTATATAAATTAATAAACGGCCCCACACAGTGGGACCGTTTATTGGCATATAGTTCATTTTCATCAAAAGTGATTTTAATAATGTTAATATATATATTTGAATCAAAACAATTTTTTCTTTTAGATATGATAATAGTCTTTCTTTTATTAAATATTTTTGGAATATTGATAACCACACGTTTTTTACAAAAAGGTGGTAAGAAAAAATGATATCTAATATACTTTTCTATTTAGGAATGATATTAATAATAATTGGTACGTATGGAATGATAAGAATGAAAGATTTTTATTCAAGAATCCAAGCTGTTGGAATTTCTGATACAGTGGGAATTTTTACCATTTTAATATCTTTAATGATAAAAAATCCGGAACATATCTCTAAACTGATAATAATTTCAATACTTTTATTAATAACTTCTCCTGTTATATCGCATCTTTTAGCTTTTGGAGCTTCAAAAAGTGATATAAAAGTCAGGGGGAATAAGAAATGATATTAATGATATACGGCTTTTTTATTATATTGATAATAATTTCAATATATATTTTATTTCAAAATAACAATTTAAATGCTTTAATAGCTTATGGAATATTCGGTGCTGCAATATCAGGGATCTTTTTTTTAATGAATGCTCCGGATGTGGCTTTAGTAGAAATAACTGTTGGATCTGCTTTCATATTTTTTATATATTTAATAGCTATAAAAAAAGTAGCTAAAATAAAAGTTTTATATTTAGAAACACCATATATGATAGAAGAAATAAATGATGAATTGAGAGGATTTGAATATAATCTTATAAAAGAATTTCTTGATGAAAAAGGATTAGAAGCTAATTTTATAAAAATTAAAACAAAAAAACCACTTATGGAACTAAAAGATTATGGAGATATACTTATAGGAGGTATTTGCCCTTTAATAGAAGTTGATGGAATAACATTTTCAAAAGAAATACTCCCTACAAAGATATTAAAATCAGGAAAAGGTTTAAAAAGTCCTATTGGAATAATATTGAAAAATAAAAATCAAAATATATACCCTGTTGAAGAATTAGAAGAAAACTTTATAATAGATTTAGTCAGATTAAAATATTTATTTTTACTGGGTAAGAAATTTGATGAAAAAGAATTACTTGAACTTCATAAAACTGGTTATAAAGTAGCATTTAATAAAAAAGATGAATTTTTGGCCAATGAATTTAATGAATATATAAGTCAAATAAAGAAAGATGAAAAAAAATATAATGAACTTATAAGGAGATACATAGGATGATAAAAAAAATGATCACCGTATTAAGTATAATTATATTAATTTCTATTCTCAGTATTGAAATTTTAAATATAAATGAAATATATAATCCTGTTTTTAAACCTCAAGATATAATAAATGAAAATGGATCTATAAATATGGTATCAGCTATAGTACTAGATTATAGACTGATAGATACTTTTTTTGAAGTACTTGTTTTCACTTTATCAGTAATAGGAATATCTTTTTATATGGAAAAGCTTCCAGAACAAAATAATATTTCTGTTGAAGAAAATAGCATAGTTGTTAAAATAATAACTCCAATACTATTTCAAATAATAGTTTTAGTAACATTATATATATCTGTTACAGGTCATTTAGGCCCTGGAGGTGGATTTACTGCTGGAGTAATACTCGGAACTGGACTTATAGGAGTTTCTTTTGTTAAACCTATAGATGAAATAGAAAAAATATTTATAAAATCCAAAATAGAAAAAGTAAAAATATTAGTTCCATTGATCATAGCTTTATATGGATTATTGGGATATTTTTGGAATGGGGCTTTTTTTTCTAATATTCCATTAAAAGGTAATCCTGGAGAATTATTCAGTGGTGGTGGAGCTATGTTATTGAATATTTTAATAGCATTTGAAGTATTTGCTGGTACATGGACAATTCTGTATAAGTTTATAAAGCATAGGGGGACTATATAATGCATATATACATTATACTTTCACTAATTATTTCTGCAATAGGACTTATTGGAACTATAATAAAAAGAGATATGATATTAAAACTTATAAATCTTGGAGTATTCCAATCTGGAAATGTTTTGTTTTTTGTTTCCATTGCATACAAAGGATTATCTCCAATAATCACTTTGAATATTGATAAATATTCAGATCCTTTGATACATTCTTTTTTATTGACAGTAGTAGTTATAGGTTTTGCAAATCTTTCTTTAATGCTTGTATTTATAATGATTTTATCTAATAAAATAAAAACACATCTTATAGATGAAATAGAAGATAAAATAAGTAGGGGATGAGTATGTATTTAACTTTAGCTTTAATACCAATATCTGCAGGAATAATATGTTACTTAATAAAATCAAAATATAAAAATATTCCTGTTTATATAAGTTTTATCTATAATTTTTTTATAATAATGATTTCAAAACCTGGGAATTTTACTCCAGGTAATTATGATTTTATAAGAGGCATAGAATTTGTTTTTAATGCTGAAATAAGGATTTTATTATTATCAGTTTTATTATTTTTTATACTAATATTTTTTAGAGTTAAAGATATTTATAAAAAAGAGTTCAACCTATTTTTTTTAGTTTTATATGGAAGTATAAATAGTTTTTTTATGAGTAGAGATTTTTTTAATATATATGTGCATATAGAATTAATATCTATAATAATATTTTTATTAATAGCCATGGATAGAAATACAAAAAGAATATGGGCCTCTATGAAATATATGTTTATGAGTACAATAGCCTTACAATTTTATTTGATTGGGGTAGGAATAATATATATGAAAAGTGGAACATTAAATCTTCCATATAATTTAGAAAAAGGTATTGATACAATACCATATATATTAATAACATTTTCATTATTAATTAAATCTGGAGGAATATTATTATCTGGTTGGTTACCTGATGCACATTCAGAAGCTATAAAAGGAATATCTCCTCTATTATCTGGATTAATTGTAAAAATAGGTTTATATACAATATATTTAATATCTCCGTCAATAGATACAAAAATAAATAATATAATAATTTATTATTCTTTAATAACAGCTACGATTTCTTCAATATTTACATTATTTGAGGATGACATAAAAAAAATGCTTGCTTTTTCTACAATGACAAATATGAGTTATGGATTACTTATAATATTAATAAATAAAGATCTCTTTATTTATTTTATAATTTATCATATGTTCAGTAAAGGTATATTATTTTTTATATTTGAAGATATATATGAAAAAGAAAAAACTAAATCATTAACAAAATTAAATGGAAGTTTTATTTCTATAGATATATATATATTAATGATAATATTATTTATGAGTCTTTCTGGAGTATATCCTTCGATGTTCTATTTTATAAAAAAATCACTTCCAAATTTTTTATTTTTAAATATTAATGTATTAGTATCTGGAATGTATATGATAAAAGTATTAAAGAAATTTAAAATAAAAAAAGATATAAATTTTAAATATATAATTAATTATATTGTAATGTTTTTTTTGACATATATATATTCAAATAAAATATTTGAATATAAAAGTATAGAAATATCACCTTATATATACTTCTTTGTTGGAACTATATTATATATAATTTTAGAAAAAATATGTAATAAAAAAATAATATCATTTGAAAAAAAATTCAGAAATATAAAATTTTTTACATTAGAAAACTCTTTATTATATCAATTAATATTCCTTGTAATAATAATGAGTTTAAAGTATATTTAAAAATATAAACAAATGGATTAACGAATAATTAAGGAATAGTTCAAACAAAAGAAATTGACAGAATAAAAATAATATGATATTATTAAACACAGTTAAGCAAGGAAGAAAAGC
>NZ_JASUSU010000080.1:0-6005 GCF_030445905.1 Oceanotoga sp.
TCTTAACAATTTAATTATAACCTATGGAGGTAAATATCCCTTTTAACATCGTTTAAAATTACTTTAAATAAACGTTTTTAGAATTTAGAAAGATACTAACTAAATTAATCAAGGAGGTCAAAAGATGTTAACCAATAATAAAAATAAAGTGGTTAAAGTATCTGTTCAAGGTAAAATTCATCATCCATTGGGAGGCGCTTATAAAATAAGTCATGAAGGTATACCTAATATAATACCAGCAACCGGAGGAATAACTTATAATGTTAAGATTGGAGACAGTGTATTTGGACTTGCTGGAGATCATATAGAACCGGGAGTTTCTATAAGAAATGAAATAAAAGCGGAATCAGATGCTTTAATGACTCTTTCTTGTATAGGTAATGAAGCCATTGTTGTTACTGGAGAAGCTAAAGGTGCAAAAGGATTTGTTACAGGTACACATGGAGGAATAGAACATGTGCTCATAGACTTTCCTTTAAAAGATATGGAAAACATGGCTATAGATGATAAAATACTCATAAAAGCTTATGGACAAGGCTTAAGTTTAATCGATTATCCTGATATAAAAGTTATGAATATAGATCCAAATCTTTTTGAAAGAATACCAATAGAAGAAAAAGATGGAAAATTAATATTTCCAGTAGTAGCAAAAGTACCGCCATATTTAATGGGCTCTGGTATAGGTTCTGCATCAGCTTATTCAGGAGATTATGATATAATGACTGCAGATGAAAATGCAATAAAAGAATATGGACTTGAAAATTTAAAATTTGGAGATATAGTTCTTCTAGAAGATTGTGATAATACTTTTGGTAGAGGATATCTAAAAAATGCTGTTTCTATAGGAGTTATAGTACATTCTGATTGTATAAAAATGGGACATGGCCCTGGAGTAACGACAATAATGACATGTAAGAAAAATATTATAGAAGCAAAGATAGATGAAAATTCAAATATAAAAAATTATATGCTTCCAGATGAAGAAAACTTTATGGAGTCTATACTTTAAATAAATCAATATCATAATGTAATTATGATATTGATTATATATATTTAAAAGAGGTGTTTGTTTTGAATAAATATAAATATATATTTGGGCCGGTTCCTTCAAGACGAATGGGTCTTTCTTTAGGTGTTAGCCCAATACCTAAAGGACATTGTAATTATTCATGTGTTTATTGTCAATTGGGTAGAACAACTTCTATGACAAATGAAATTGAAAATTTTTATGACTCAAAAGAAATAGTCAATGAAGTTAAAGATTATTTGAGAAATGGTTTTAATTTTGATGTTTTAACTTTAGTTGGAGAAGGAGAACCACTCTTATATTCTAATATAGACGATTTAATATCAGAATTAAAAAAAATCACAAAAAAGCCTATAGCTCTTATAACTAATGGAGCATTGTTGAGTGATAAAAATATAAGAGAAAAAATAAAAGATATAGATATATTATTACCATCTTTAGACTCTTATAATCAAGAAATGCTTAGAAAAATAAATAGGCCTTATGGAAAAATAATTTTTGAAGATTCTGTTCTCGGATTAGAAAAATTTTCTAAGAATTTTGATGGACAAATATGGATTGAAATAATGTTAATAAAAAATATAAATGATGATAAAAATAGTATATTGAAATTTAAAAAAATATTAGAAAAAATAAAATATGATAAAGTATATATAAATGTACCTGTGAGACCACCAGCAGAAGAATGGGTTCAAATTCCAGATGAAGAGAACATAAACTTTGCTGTTAATGAACTTGATGGAATTTCTATGGAAAGTCTTGCTTCAGAAGGTTTTTACAGTGAAGAAATAGATGATTTAGAAGCTATTATTTCAATAATAAAAAGACATCCTATGAATCAATTTGAAATAAAAAGCTTTTTAATAGAAAGAAAAAATGAAAAACCTCAAGAAATATTAGATAAATTAGATATCGATGAAAAAATAATAAAAATTGATTATAAAGGATATAAAAATTATAGAATAAAATAAAAAAAGAAGCTAATAAGCTTCTTTTTTTGCATCTTATGTACTAGTGAATGAATAATGGAGGCAACGAAGGGATTTGAACCCCCGAATAGCGATTTTGCAGACCGCCGCCTTAGGCCACTTGGCTACGTTGCCCCATAGTAAAAACTCCTCTTTATGAGGAGCTAAGAGTTGGCGGGGACGACGAGATTCGAACTCGCGGCCACCGGTGTGACAGACCGGCATGATAACCAACTTCACCACGTCCCCATCTCCATTTCCGGATTCTATTCTATCAAAAAAAAAGAGTTTTGTCCAGAGAATTAATGTTGCATTTGTGTATCAAAATGATTTAAATAAAAGAGAGGCTTTTAAGCCCCTCTTTATTAATCTTCTTTGTTTTCTAATTTATCAGAGTCTACTTCTTTTATTGTTACTTTGTCTTGAATTTTTTCAACAACTTTTGATTTTAATGTGTCCCATACTACTTCATTTAATAATTTTTCATTAGAGTATATTACTTGCTTTGCTCTATCAAAAGGCATTTGCCACATAGTAGCTATATTTTTAATTGCATTAGTCAACTCTTCATCAGAAACTTCTATTTCATTTTCTTTAGCTAATTTATCAACAACAACTAATTCTTTTATCCATTTTAATGATGAAGTTTTAGCATTTTCTCTAACTTTCGATTCATCATTATCATTTTCTTCTAATTCTTTTTCAAATTTACCATCTTTTTTAAGATTTTCTACATATTTAGTTATATATTCTTCAATAGTTTCTTCGGCAATTTCAACCTCAACATGTTCTGGAATTTCTCCGATTATGTAATTTTTTATATAATCTTTATTCCAGCCACTGTACATTTCTTTACCTTCTTCAGATAATTTTTCTTTTAACTCATTTAAAGATTCTATTTCTGTATCTAATTCTTTTATAAATTCTTCTGTTAATTCAGGAATAGTTCTTGTATAAACTTCTTCTACTTTTACGGTATATTTATAATTTTTGTCATCAAAGTCTCTTTCATATTCAACGACATCGCCTTTTTCTTTTCCGATTACATTTTCAACTATAGGTCTCTTATCATCTTCATATAATACATATTCAGACTCTTTATTTTCTTGTATAGTTTTTCCTTCATGATTTATTACAGTATAAGTTACTCTCACATAATCGTTGTATTCTGCTTTGCCTTCTTTTGGTTCTAATACAGCATTTTCTTCTAATAATTCTTTTAATTTATTTTCAACATATTTTTCAACAACACCTTCTGTTTTTGGGACTTCAACTGTTATATCTTCAAATTTTGCTGATGTTATTTCAGGGTATGTATGAAGTACTAATTCAAGTTCTATATTTCCTTCATCATTTGCTTTTGAATCGACTATTGGTGGGAATAATAATTGTTCTTCTTTTTCAAAGTCAGTTATTGCTTGGTCTTGTAAAAGATCATTAACCCAAATATTAAAATTGTCTCCCAATCTCATTTTAACGATTCCTTTTGGCGCTTTTCCTTTTCTAAAACCTTCAAATTTATAGTGTTGATTAACTTCTTTTACTATATCTTTTTCTGCCTTTTCAAGTTCATCTTTTGTGAACTTTACGAGGTATCTTTTAATATTTTTCACTTCGGATAAAAGCTGTTTCTCCATCTAATACAACCTCCATTTTATTTATTGATTTAACTTGCTTTTATTATTATACATTGTAAATGCTTTAATTTTGTTAAAATTAAGTCAAAATTAATTTTAATTTATAATCTGTATGGATATTATAAAGGCTTTTTTGTTATTTTATATAATACTTTTATATTTTAAAATAATTATATAATCTTTACATGAATTAGATTTTACTTTAAATTTATTTAATTATAATGTATAATTGAGGTGAAAAATGTTAAAATATTAAGTGATAATAAAAATTACTATAATTTAATATTAAAGATTAAATATTAAATATAAAAATTCTTGAGGTGAAGTATACTTATGTCTTTTGTTTACAATCTTGATGGAATAGATATGTTGACTGGTAATAGAGATGAAATAATTAAAACCATCAAAGAGAGTATTAATAATAATGAAAAAACTTGGATAATTACTCTTAATGCTTTGATGTATATGGAATATTTAAACAATGAAATTTATAAACAAGCTATAAAAAAAGCTAATTATTCTATTCCCGATGGTATAGGCATTGTAAAATATTTGAGAAAAAGAGGTGTTTTTTCAGAGAGATGTACAGGCATCGATACAATGAAAGAAATTTGTGATTATTCTTCAAAAAATAAATTGCGGATTTTTTTACTTGGATCGAAAGAAAATTATGTCTTTAAAGCAACAAAAAAAATTGAAGAAGAGTTTGGAGTAAAAGTTTCAGGTTATAGTGATGGATTTTTTGATCAAACTCGGGAAAAAAATATAGTTGATAAAATTAATGAAAGTAAAGCAGATGTTCTTTTTGTGGGAATGGGTATACCGAAACAAGAAGATTTTATTTTAAGAAATATAGATAATATTAATTGTAAATTTTTTATGGGTGTTGGTGGTAGTATCGATGTTTTTTCTGGTGAAATGAAAAGAGCCCCTGTTTTTTATCAGAAGATAGGAGCAGAGTGGTTATATAGGATGATTGTTGAACCAAAAAGGTTCAAGAAATTACCTGAACTTTTCAAGTTTTATTCAAAAATTTATTTTAAAAGATGAAAAGTGGAGGTGGCATGATGATATTAAAAAATTGTACTATATTAACGGGTAATATAGGAGAAGTTATTGAAAATGGTGCTATATTTATAAAAGATGGCAGAATTGTTGATTTTGGAAATGCTCAAGATATCATAGATAAATACGTTGAAGTTGAAGATGATATTAAAGATATGGAAGGAAAAATAGTTCTTCCAGGACTTTCAAACCCATATACAAGTTTTTATATCAATGAATTATCTTTGATAAATAAGTCAAAAAATTCAGATTTACCACCATATGAAAAATTTTCTAAAATAGTTGGATATGCTCAAAATTTAGTTGAAGATAAAAATCTTTTTGAAGATATAGTCAAACTTGGCGCTTATAAATCTCTTATAAATGGCATAACTACTTCTATTATATCAATTCCATATTCTGAAAAAATTTCAAGAGTAAAAGAAATTGGTGATCAAATAGGAGTTAAAATAAAACCTTCTCCAATTTTTTTAACTGAAAATGGTATACCACGTCAAGTCAGAGAAAAACTTTTAAAAGATAAAGATATTTCTTCTATAACTATTTTAGGCGTTTGGGGTTTAGAAAGTGAAGATTATGAGTTTTTGAAGGAATTCATAAAAATGGGGAAAAGATTGAGAATTGCTATTGTTGATTTCCAACAAGAAGAAAGATATTGTATGCTTAAACATGGTAAACAACTTGTAAGTGTTATGAAAGAACAAAATATTTTATCTAAAAAAGTAGATATTATATTTGCTGGTAATATAACCAATCAGATAATGGATTTTTTTGCATCTAAAGGAGTTAGACTCATAAAAAGTGTTAGAACAGAACTCATGGAAATAAATTATACCCCTAATCTTCTTGATATGCTTGGTAGAGGAATGAAAGTTTCTATTGGTACTGGTATAATAGATTATTCATTATTTAATGAGGCTAAAACACTTTTAATAACAGAAAAATTTCATAATAAAGCTAAACAAAGAATTTTATATTCTGAAGTTGAGAGAACTATTTTTATGAACAACTATTCTTTTGTTTCAGACGAATTTTCTATGCAAATGGGTAAAGTAAGTTCTGGACAAGAAGCAGATCTTACAATATTGAATTGTAGATCAGGAGAATTTTTATTCAATACAAAAACACCTTTTACAGAACTTTCTTTTAGACTTGGAACTGAGATTGAAGTTTGGGGAGCTATTGTTGGAGGAAACATAACTCTTTGGGATAGAAAGGTTAAGTTTGCAGATATTGATGATATAAAAAATATTCAAAAAAGAATTAATAATAAAATTAAATATTTAGATATTTAAATAATATAAAAAA
>NZ_JASUSU010000003.1:0-114595 GCF_030445905.1 Oceanotoga sp.
TACAGTCCTTTTAATTGTTCGTCTATATAACTTCCCTTTTCTTCTTTCAATGTTTCAAGGTCTAGTTCTTTGGTTACTTGTTTTGGTAGATAGTATTTTATGAAGTCTTTTGTTATTTCTTTGTCTCCAAATGCGTATTTAAAGAATGCGTCATGTGGATTGTCTTCTTCCCCCATTTCTCACCTCTATTATACCAAATTTTTATTAAAAAACTATTTATGCATATGTTTGTATAATTATATCTGTTTTTGTCAAGTGAGAAAAATATGTAGGGGTGCCCCTTGTGGGTACCCGTGTAAAATGCGTTAAAAATATATTTATTTTTTCCCATCCTCAAAGAATTTGAACACTCTTTAATTTTCTTCGAAAATTGACTTATTAGATCTCTCCATGCGATGCTGGCGCATCTTAGTCGAGATGACATACGAAAAGATTTTTAATAATGTTTTTTCCAACAACCAGCAACAAACAACAGAAATTGTGAAACAATTTCTATCCTTATGTCACTCTGATCCTGTTGAAGAGTCTATTTTTAGCTAAATTAAAATTTGCTACCAAACTTTACTTTTACACATTAATAATGAATAATTATGGTTTATTTGTAAAAAAAAAGATTATATAAAAACGCTCATACTAAAAATTGATATGAGCCATTAATTAATCACCTTTATTTTCATAAAATTTATTAATATTTAAAGTGGGAATAATCAAAGGCGGAAAGCCTGACATAGAAGTAATATTTGTAATTATATTCCTAATGTAAGGAAATAAAATAGCCATTGCATTTTTCTCAAATATTTCTTTATCTTCTATATTTTCAGAAAACTCAAAAATCCCCCTAATAGCTAAACTTAATTCAAAAGGAGCATTAATTTCATTTTTAAAAACATCTACAATAACCAATAAATTCATAGAATTATTATTATATTCTACTTCTTTATTAATATCAAAATCAAACTTAATTCTCTGATGATTTGAAATATTTTTAATTTTAAAGTCTATATTTTCTACTAAATATTTTTTAAATTGAAATATTGATGTATTATTCATTCTAAGCTGCCTTACTCAGGTCTTCATTCTTCTTATATTTTTCTATATTTTCATCAAATGATATTTCCATATTATACATTTCATAATTTGTATTCCAAAAATTATCATATAATTCATCATTTTCTTTAAAATCAATTCCAAAGCTTTCCATTTCTTCTTTTAACTCTTTATTGGATAATGTGTCTAAATATTTAATAAAATCATCTATATTATTAATCATAAAAATACCTCCTCTATAGTAACATTTTCATTATTTATAATATCTGTTCTTTTTATACAAACTTGAATATGATGTTTATTGATTCTTGTAAAATCTTCTTCGCTCAAACAATTCAAATAATCATTTTTTAAATCAAACACTGCTGAAACAAGTTTAATTTTTCGATTCATAGAACAATAATAATCAATTATGTAACCGTCATAAGGCTTTTTAATATTAGGTATTTCTTTCTCATTTTTAAATCTTTCTTCAAAATACTTCAAAAGTTTTATATATTGATCTCTATCTTTTACCTTTAACAAATCAAATACTTCATCCTCTTCTAAATCTAAAATTAGTTTAATAACAAAAATACTATCTTCTTTATCTTTTCTGATATTATATTTGGCCCAATTTTCAGCTTCTTTTTCATCATCTCTAAAAAAGTAAATCCCACTTCCTAAATAATGCCTATAACCTTTACTATAATAAAATTTGTTAGTTTCATTATATTTATCTATTTCATATTTATTAGTTCCTCTAAATAAAAGATAATTCATAATTTATCTCCAATTAAATTATAATATAATATATTATACATTAAAAATAATAAAATTTTAAAATTTACTATCATTTAGTAGAAATCTTTGATTTCTACTTCTAAAGTTTTAAATCCCCCTAAATGTATTAGGAAAAGCTCTTATGCTCTTGATTTTCCTCCAAATTCCAACTTCATATCCTTCCAACAAAAATGCACTGTCACTCTGAGCCTGCCGAAGGGTCTAAATTCGCTCTGTCACCCTGAGATTGTTGAAGAACCTGTATGCACTGTCACTCTGAGCCTGCCGAAGAGTCTAATACTTTGTCACTCTCAGCTTGTAAAGGGTCTAAATTATCCATTAGAATTATAAATTTTCCTATAAACCTCTCTAATATCATTAACCCTGTCCTCTCTTGCCACCAAAATCCCGTTCTCCGTTTCTATAATCACAACATCGTCCACCCCAACAACTCCAACATTCTTGTTCGACTTAACAAAAACATTCTCGCTGTCTACAAGATGAACATTGTCTTTTCCGTCTGAATATCCTTCCATCTCTCTAACAGATACCCAGTTCCCAACATCAGACCATTCATAATCTGCCATAATAGTAAATACTCTTTCAGATTTTTCCATCAAAGCATAATCTATGCTTATCTTTCTTATATCCGAATACACTTCTCTTATCTCTTCTACATCTCTTGGGTTAATATCCTTCAATGTATTATATATATCTTCATTATATCTTTTCATCTCTTCTAAAAACACATCTTTCTTCCATAAAAACATCCCGCTATTCCAATAATAGTTCCCTTCTTTCAAATATTCCAACGCTGTTTCATGATTTGGTTTCTCTCTGAAGTTATCCACTTTCATAACTCCACTTCCAACTTCTTCCCCTGCTTCTATATACCCATATCCTGTTTCTGGTCTTGTTGGTTTTATTCCCATAGTAACCAAACCATTGTTTTCTTCTGCTGCCTTTATTCCTCTTTCTACTACTTCCCAAAACTTCTCTTTATTTGGAATATAATGGTCTGCTGGTAAAATAAACACTACCTCGTCTTCTTCTGCCACCAAAGAACCAACAAAACAAGCTGGTGCTGTGTTCCTTGCAACAGGTTCAAGAATAACGTTACCAATGCCCAACTCTGGTAATTCTTTCAATGTTTGTTCCCTGTGTTTTTCTGCAGTAACAACAAAAATATCTTTTGGTTCTAATCTATAATTCAACCTTTCAAACGTTTCTCTTATTAATGATTTATCCGAAAATATCTCTAAAAACTGTTTTGGTTTTTCTGGAGTACTCAACGGCCAAAATCTTTCTCCAGATCCACCTGCTAATATTACTGCTTTCATATTCTAGACCTCCTGTTTTTTATCTCTGTCTATTTAAAAAGCACCTGAATTTTATTCAGATGCTTTGTATTTAGTTTAATGAAAATCTTTTTAACTTTCTATATAATAAATAGAATAATACAACAACACCGATTATTCTAATGGATAAATATTCTTGAAAAACTATAAAAAATATAGTTATAGAAAAAGAACTTATAATAGCGAACAAATGGAATTTTAACCCAAAAACCTTTGTTTTTATAACCCTTGTAGTGAAAATATAATGAAAAATAAATAAAAACATATACGATATTAAAGTAGTATATGCAGCTGCAATATAACCGAATCTAGGAACTAACCAAAAATTTAACCCTACATTTATTCCAGCAGATAACATTGTACCAAAGGATATTAGAGAAGTCTTTTTTAGAAAGAATTCTACATTAACTTCAAAAGTATATAAAAACTGAAAATAAATCCCTAAAAAAACTATAGGTAAAATAATTAATCCTTCCCAATAACTTTCATCAGCCATTATTTTTACTATTTCTGGACTTAATAAAAGCAATAACCCAAATCCAATAGTAAAAATATCCCTAAACATTTTTCCTTTATTTTTTATGTTAACATAATCTAATTTTTCCATCTTCTCATAAAACCAAGGAACCCATGCTGTATTGGTAGAAGCTAACAAAACAGTCACTATCATACTCAAATTATAAGCAAATGAATAAATTCCTGTTTCTGCACTTCCTACATATCTATCTATGACTATTCTATCAAACTGTGAATTGATTATATGAGAAATATTATGAGGTATTAATGGTATAGATAAAGATAAAGCAAATTTCCAATATTTAAAATCAATTAATTTTTTACCTTTAATTAGTATATAAAAAAGAAATATAATTCCTACTATAAAAAGTGGAGACATCTGACCTATTATTCTTCCATAATATTTATTTTGATCAAAAACATAAATAATTAAATATATTGAAATTCCGACAGCTATCAATGCTTTTAAAATCGTTATTATTGAGGTTGTTTTATATTTATATTCAAACCTGAATTTAGATAAAGTAAAATTCAAAACAAAAGTAAAATATGATCCAAAAATCATAAGATAAAAAAGTGTTTTTTCTAAACCTATCAATTTAGATAAATAATCTGAAAAAATAAATGATAAAGATAAAAAAATTGAAAATATAATTAAACTCAAAAATAAAATCGAAGAAGCATATTCGTCATATTTTTCTTTAAATTCTGTTTTTCCTCTTCCTACACTCCCCATTAAGTCTAGACTTATAATAACTGAAAAAATTCCTACCCAAGAAGTAAATAATGAAACAATTCCATAATCTTCAGTATTCAAAAGCCTTGTAAATATTGGCAAAGTCAAAAATGCTATTCCTTTAGTGAAAAAGTTGGTAATAGTATACCAACTTCCAGCTTTAACAACTTTATTACCAAACAATTTTTTAAAATCCATCTAAATTCCCTCTTATTCTTCTAAATTATTAATAAGCCTATACTTCAACTCAGCAAGTTTCCAATCAGTTTCTGTATCAATATCCTGCACTTCAATGTTATCAAGTATTATGGGATAAGATTTTTCCATATATACTTTATTCTGTATATAAAATTCTTTTACATCAAAAAAATAAAATTGACCTGCATCATGATATGTTTTTTCTAAATCTTGGGATCTTTTATTCATATTCTCTGGCCATTTCATTTTTAGATATCCATTTTCTATCCTTAATGATCTCTGAATTGGAAAACTATATTCTGTTACTGTGAAAACAGTATCAACATTTTTTTCTTCTAATATTTCGTTTGCTTTTTTAAGTTTTTGTTCATCAACAAAAGGTGCTGTAGGTAATATCATACAAACTTTATCAAAATCTATACCCTTATTCTTATAATTTTCTAGAACTTCTTTTGCTACATCTATTAATGGAGCATGATCATCTGCAGATTTTTCGCTTCTAAGAAAAGGTACCTTAGCTCCATATCTTTTTGCTATTTCTGCTATTTCTTCACTGTCCGTAGATACCATGACTTCATCGAATATATCACTTTTTATTGCTGCTTCTATTGAGTATGCTATTATTGGTTTACCTAAAAAATCTCGTATGTTTTTTTTTGGTATCCTTTTACTTCCACCTCTTGCTGGTATTATGGCTATTTTTTTCATTTTCATATCTCTCCTATTATTTCTTTGGCTATTCTTTTTGCTCCTTGTCCGTCAAAAAGATTAAATAATCGCTTTATTTTTGTATTTTCTTTGCTTGTTATCTTTAATATATCTTTTTCTAAATCATAATAATTTATTTTATCATAATTACCTAAGTTTTTTATTCCATAATCCTCTAATTCTTTTGCTATTAGTTTTTGGTTATCTGCTAGTGTATATATTATTGGTGTTTTATTTAGTGTCATTATTTCATATATAGTAGAACCAGCTGCAGTTAATATATAATCAGAACTTTGAATATAATTTTTTAATGACTTTGGTTTGTATATTATCTCATAATTATCGTCATTCTCTATTTCTTTTTCTATTTGTTGTATGTATTCTTTTTCATACATAGGACCTATTATTATTTTTTTGTTCATCTTCAATTCTTTTAATGATTGGATAAATTTAATCATTATTTGGTTGAAATCTGCTCCACCAGTCGTTATCATTAATGATTCTTTTTGTTTTGATTTTTCTGTTTTTTCGCTATTATACCAATACTCTTCTCTCATTACTAAATAATTAGGACCCAAAAAATGTTTTTCTTTGTTTGAATAGTTTAACTTTTTTGCATGTATATTCCCATTTATTATTACATCTGGTATTTCAGAGTTGTATATATCGTTGTTATCGTCAAATATTATGAGTTTTGTTATTTGTTTTAAATGTTTTAGATATCCATCATTTGCAAGATATGAGTCGAATATTATTATATCTGTTTTTTGATCATTAATAGTTTGAATATCTTCTTTGTTAAATTTATCTGAGCTTATGAATTTGTAATTATTTTTTTGTATTAGTTCTATTGTTTCTTTGTTGGATATGAAGATAATTTCTATATCATTTTTTTCTACTTTTTTATTTTCATCTTTTATTGCTTTTGCTAATGATAGGCATCTGTATACGTGACCTAAGCCTATGTTTTTTCCACCATTTGTTCTAAATACTATTTTCATTTTTCCACTCACTTTTATAACATGCCATTCTTATTACATCACGAAATTTTCCATTTTTAAATATTTCTTCTTTAAAAAAACCTTCTTGTTTAAATCCTATTTTTTCGTATAGTGATTTTGCTCTTATATTATCAGAAAATAACTCTAAATATACTTTCCTTATTTTTAAATTACTAAATACATAATTTAATAATAATTTCGAAGCTTTATAAGCTATTCCTTTCCCTGAATATTGAGGCTCTAAGGCTATTCCATATTCACACTTTTCATTTAAATAATCTATTTTTGTAATATTTATTATTCCAACTTTTTCATCTTTATTTTTTATTATTAGATGTATATCGTTTTTATTCATTTGATTCAACCATTTTATGTGTTCAAAATCATATATTGGAGGGTTACTAAATAGGTTTTCATTTATTTTCTTTGTGTTTCTAATATTTATTATATATTCTGTATCTTCTTTGCTTATTGGAATTAATTCTATTTCTTTATTTTTTAACATTTTACCCCTCCATTTCTATTTGGCTTAATTTTAACGGTTCTCCTTTTTTCATATCTTTTTTAGCTCTTTTTCCTATTATATTCTCGTAATATTTTGGATGTAATCCGTATCCTGGTCTAACTGATCTTATGTTGTTTTCGGTTATTTTATCCCCTTTTCTAATATCTTCATTTACAAATAAAGACCTCATAAGTTCTCTACTTTTTTCTTGTTTTTCATATAATTCATAATTTACTTTTCCTATTGCTTTTTCTGCATCTCTTACAGAATCTACCATTTGTTTGAATTCTTCTGGTTCTAATGAGAAGCTTGAATCTGGTCCCCCAAGTTTTCTATCCAAACATATATGTTTTTCTATTATTTTTGCTCCAAGAGCCACTGCGGTTATTGGAGTCACTATTCCTGGTGTATGGTCAGATAAACCAGATACTATATCGAATGTGTCTCTCATATTTGGTATTGTTTTTAAGTTTGCCTGTTCTATTGGTGCAGGGTATGAACTCGTACATTTTAGTAATGCTATTTCTTCTACTTTGTTTTTTTTCATTGTTTTTATTGCCAGTTCTATATCTGATATTTCTGCTACTCCATTTGAAAATATTATTGGTTTTCCTTTTTTTGCTATATAGTCTATTAAGGGTATATCATTTATTTCAAATGATGCTATTTTATATACAGGTACTTTCATTTCTTCTAAGAAATCTACAGATGTTTTGTCAAATGGGGTTGAGAAGAATTCTATCCCTTCTTCTCGGGCTATTTTTTGTAGTTTTGGTTGCCATTCCCACGGTGTATACGCTTCTTTGTATAGGTCGTATAATGTTTTCCCATCCCATATTGTTCCTTGTTTTATTTTGAAGTATTCATTTTTTACGTTCATTGTTATTGTATCTGGTGTGTATGTTTGTAGTTTTATCGCATCTGCTCCTGCTTTTTTTGCTTGTTTTATTATTTGTACTGCTTTGTCATAATCTTGTAGATGGTTTGCACTCATTTCCGCTATTATGTATGTAGGTTCGTCTCCTCCAACTTTTCTGTTTCCTATTTTGAATTCTTTCATTTGAGATACCCCCCTCTTTATGCTAAAAATAAGGCGATGTTTTCGCCTTATTTTGTTAGTTCATTTATTGTTTTTATTACATATTCTTGTTCTTTTTCTGTCATTTTTGGATACATTGGTATGGATATTTCTCTTTCGTAGAATTGTTCAGATTTTGGATAATCTCCATATTGGTATCCGTAATTTTCTTTGTAGTATGGTTGTGTGTGTACTGGTATATAGTGTACCTGTACATATATTTCTTTTTCTCTTAGTTTTTCAAATATTTCTTTTCTTTTTTCTTTTGGTACTTGTATTGGATATAGATGGTACGCGTGTCTGTTATTTTTATCTTTTGGTGGTGTTTGTATGTTTGGATTATTTTTGAATGCTTCATCATATTTTTCTGCTATTTCGATTCTTCTTTTTATGAATTGTTCTATTTTTTTTAGTTGACTTGAACCTAATGCACATTGTAGGTCTGTTATTCTGTAGTTGTATCCAAGGTCTTGCATTTCATAGTACCATGGACCTGGATTATAGCTCATGTTTTCTTTTGTTATCCCGTGTGTTCTGAACATTTTCATCTTTTCGTAGTATTCTTTGTGGTTTGTGGTTATTATTCCACCTTCACCTGTCGTTATGTGTTTTACTGGATGAAATGAGAACATCGTCATGTCTGCTTGTGACCCTACTTTTTCTCCATTTCTTTCTGCTCCAAGCGCGTGTGCTGCATCTTCTATTACTACTATGTTGTGTTTTTTTGCTATTTGGTTTATCTTTTCTATGTCAACCGGATATCCTGCATAGTCTACAGGTACTATTACTTTTGTTTTTTCTGTTATTTGCTCTTCTATTTTTTCTATATCTATACAGTATGTTTTTTCATCTATGTCTACAAATTTTGGTGTTGCTCCAATGTATATTCCTGAGTTTGTTGAAGCTACGAATGTTATGGGTGATGATATTATTTCATCTCCTTTAGTTACTCCTGTTGCATACATTGCCCCATGTAATGCTGATGTTCCTGAATTAAATGCTACTGCATATTTAGCTCCAACGTATTCAGCTATTTCTTTTTCAAATTGTTCTATGTTTGGACCTTGAGTTAACCAATCACCTTTTAACACTTTTTCCACTTGTTTTATATCTTCTTCATCTATCCATTGCTTCCCATATGGTATTCCCATTTTTATCATCCTTTTATTCAAGATTTAATTTTCCTAACCTTTTTTTCAATTCTTCTACTGATAACCATTCTTCATTTGTTCCTGAATTGTATTCAAATCCATCTTCTATTGGTTTCCCACCTTCTGTAAAATATTTTTCACTGTTCCACCAATCAAAATGTGGATATATTATATAATGATTTTCATATTCATATGTGTTTCTTGAATCATCTTTTGTTACCATTACTTCATGTATTTTTTCTCCCTCTCTTATTCCTACTTCTTTTAATTTACAATCTTTTTTCATCGCTTTTGCAAGATCTGTTATTTTAAATGATGGTATTTTTGATATGTATGTTTCTCCACCTTTTGACTCTTCTAATGCTTTGAATACTAATTTCACTCCTTCTTCAAGTGTTATCCAGAATCTTGTCATTCTATAGTCTGTTATTGGTAGTTCATTTTTTCCACTTTCTATTATACTTTTGAAGAATGGTATTACTGATCCTCTACTTCCCGCTACATTTCCATATCTTACTACTGAAAATATTGTTCCTCTTTCTCCTGAATATGCGTTTGCCGATATGAATAGTTTATCTGATACTAACTTTGTCCCTCCATATAGGTTTATTGGGTTTACTGCTTTGTCTGTTGATAACGCTACTACTTTTTCTACTCCTCTGTCTAATGCTGCATCTATTATGTTTTGTGCTCCATGTATGTTTGTTTTTATTGCTTCAAATGGGTTGTATTCACACGCTGGTACTTGTTTTAACGCAGCCGCATGTATCACTATATTTACTCCATAGAATGCTCTGTATAATCTATCTTTATCTCTTACATCTCCTATGAAGAATCTTAATTTTGAGTATTGTTCTTTTGTTAGTTCTTTTGAAAATTTTTGTTTAACTAATCCTTGTTTGTATTCATCTCTTGAATATATTATTACTTTTTTTGGTTCATAATTTGCAAATATCATTTCTATGAATTTTTTACCAAAGCTTCCTGTTCCACCTGTTATTAATATTGTTTTATTGTTCAGCATCATCTAAACCTCCGTTAAAAGATTCTTTCAATATTCTCTTATAGTTATCATTTTTTATATCATATATTTTTTTATTGTATATCTCTTTTAAAGTATACTTTTTCTTGTTCATTAGATAAAAGGCTTCATCTAGAAAAGTTAATATAAAATTTATTTCATCAGGTGTTTTTACCTTGTCAAATCCCCAGTAATAATTACATATCTCTTTTTGTTCTCTAGTAATTTCAAAATTAATTTTTGAAAAAGCCTTGTATAATTTATTTTTTATTTTTTCAGTTGATTCAAAATCTCTATCACCAAATTCTTTTTTGTAATCTTTTTCTGAATTAGCAATGACTTTTAATTCTTGCTTATAAATATATTGTGGTCTATTTAAATAGTTAACGTACCCTATATGAGTTCCAATATTATTTGAAATAACGAAATCTGATAATAATATGTACTTTTTTAAATTATTTAAAAAGTACTTGTTTTTTTTATGACCAGCTGTAATAACATTGAAATCTTCTTTTTTATAAACCTCATCTAATTTATTATTGATGTCTACCCAATAAAGGCAAATATTGACTGTATCAAAATTATAAGCTTTTTTTATTTTTTTTATTAAATTTATAAAATCTTTAATATTATATCTCCACTCTATAGACTCTATTGAGTGTGAAGGGAAAACTAATAAATTTTTACCATATTTTTCTTTTTCTTTTTGAATAAAATTCATATTTATTTTTTTTGAATAATGTATATAAGGTCCTATATCAAATATAAATTTATTTTTATTAAGCAGAATTTTTTTTCTATATTCACTTAACGTTATAATAGCAGGGAGAAAAGAATTGCTCGTTTCGAATTTATTATAATGATTACCGATATATAGCCCATGTTCTATTGAAGCTTTAATAGATTTATTATTTTTACTATAAATTTTCAGGTTTTCTGAATTGCCATAAGCTTCGTTCATATGATATATTTCTTTTTTAAAGTTGATTGGTTCTTTTATTTTTTTATTATTTTTATAATTTGAAAAAAACGTTTTTATTTTAATCAAAAAAGTTTTTGTCTTATAATACCTTAATCCATCTTTAAATATTAACTTTAGTAACTTATCTATAATCTTATTTATTTTTACCACTTCCATTTATAAAAATATTTTAAAAAGTAAAAAAAGATTTTATATTTTAGTTCAATATTATTTTTAATTTCAAGAAACTTTTCAAAATGATATTCTTTAATCTTATTTTTATCAATTGTATTTTCTTTAAAAAATTTAAAAGCAGAAAGAAATAATCTTGAATAAAAATTTTTTAACATTTTATTTTTATTTTTTTTGTATAGCAAATAATTTCTATAAGATGAAATTAATAATCCTTCATATCTTTTCAAATCTTTGTTGTTTTCTGTTAACGAGTTTTGATTATGCGTTCTATAATAGAAAGTTTTATTATAGAGAGAAATTTTATTCGCTTTTAAAATAACTTTTGGTGTAAATTCATTATCTTCATGAAGAATACCTTTATAAAAAAACAGATCATTATTTATTAAAAAGCTTCTTTTATAAACCCTTGAACATGCTGATACAATTAAATTATTATTTTTAACAAGAACATTAAAAAATTCTTCACCATTTAAAATTTTTTTATTTAGTTTATTTTGTATTTTTTTCTTAATATAATAGCCAAGATATTTTAATTCGTTTTTTGAATAATAGTTTATAATTCTTCCTTCAATAATATCTAAATTTTTATTTCTAGCATACTCTACCATTTCTATTAAGTTTTCCATATTAATAAAATCATCAGAATCTAAGAAAAAAATGTAATGACCTTTGGCCAAATTAATACCTCTGTTTCTCGTTTCTGATAAACCCTTATTTTCTTGATTATATATTCTAATATTATCATATTTATTATATTTGTTAATAATTTCTAATGTTTTATCCTTAGAACCATCATTTATAATGATAATTTCATATTCATATTGATAACCTATTATAGAATGTATACATCTATCTATAAATTTCTTTGCATTATAAGCTGGGACAATAATACTTAATTTCATATCTATATCCTTTCATTAATTTTAACGTTAATTAACCCACTTGACAATATAAACCAAAAAATAATCGCACCTTTTGGCAAAATAAAAAAGCCAATAAATAAGCTATAAATAATAACTAAAAAACTATATTTTTGATTATATGATCTATATCTTCTAATAAAAAAATATCCAATAATTATTATTATAGAAAAAGATAGAAAAATACCTAAAGTCGAAAACATAGCGCTAAAATAATTAAAAGTGCTAATTACCCAAGAATATCCTAAGTCAGAAGTAAACATATTAATTTTGTCTCTCAAGTTTGTAGGATTTGTAGGAAATAAAAATGATATAGGATTTAAAATAATTGCAAAATCAGGTATATTCCTCCAAGATCCAAAAGCTTTATTAATTAAAAAAACAATGTTTAAAGAATTTATAGAGTTAATTTGATCAATAATTTTGCTTATCCTATCAGAAAAAACAAAAAATCCACTGATGAAACTGGTAGAAATTATAAAGGTATTAAATATATCTAATTTTGAAAACAATAAAAAAACATAAGGTAATATAACTAAAACTGAAATACTTTTAGTGGCAATAACTATCAAAATTGCAAATATAAAAGTTTCTCTTTTTATTCTTATTTTCTTTAAATAACTTTCACAATTTATATAATAACCATGTTGGAGAAAAATATAAATAAACAGCGGCAATGCCATGAATGAAGGTTCAATTTGAAAACCTGCACCTCTTAAATTTCCAAACCTCATTATTGGGAATAAATTAACCCATAAATCAGAAGAAAACCACTGTATATAGGAAATTAAAACCGTCAATGGAAATATACTTCTATTTAATTTAAAAATACTATTTTCAAAAAATATATTTTTATCTTTTTTTAAAGGGTATATAAAAATTGAAATTCCTATAATTACAATCATTAAATTGAAAATATAGTATTCAATAGAAGGGATTAAAAGTCCTATAAAAAAAATTAAAAACCATGGTTTCTTAGTTAGTAAAACTAATAGAAATATTTGTATTAAAAAAGTTAATGTAAATGGATTTGGCAAAAAAGATATAAAAAACACCTGAAAGTTAATATATATTAATATAGATATTGTTAAAAGAGATATTATTTGTATATTTCCAAAAAATTTTCTAAGCATTTTTAGATATTAAACCCTTCATTAAATTAATTTGATTTTTATAATAAAAATTATCCATGAAATAATTTCTACAGTTAGTTTTTATGTTATTATCTTCAATTATTAAATCTATTTTTTTTAAAATCTCTTCATTAGTTCCTCTCTCAAGAACAAAGCCATTATAATTATTATTAATAAATTCTTTAAAACTTCCTATATTAGAAGCCAAAGAAGCTGTACCAAACATCATAGCTTTTGCCAAGACTCCTGATTGAGTAGATCTTGAATAATTATTCCAAACAGCATAACTTTTTAAATATCCTTCATTAATTTCTTCGTTAGTTAAAGGTTTACCATGCTTTACTTTCACTATACCTTTATTAATTAAGTTCTGTATTTTGTTTATATTATAATCATCAACTTTTCTTCTAGAATATATCAAAAATTTGAGATTGGAGTTTTTTTTATTCGCATAAGTACAAAAGTCTATAAATTTTGAAATATTTCTATTTTTTGTAGCTGTACCGATAAATGAAAAATATTCTTTTTTCGTATTTTTTATTTTATTTATACCGCATTCATCATCAAATATTAAAGGAAAAAAAGAAACATTATTATTATATTTAAAATCATATTTTTTATACATTTTAAGAGCATATTGAGAAGGAACCAATATTTTATTGCTGGCCTTCAACATTTTCTTATTGTAATAATGAGCTCCATACATTTTCAGAGAATTTTTAAAAGATTCTTTTAAATATTTTTTAATTCCATCCCATGGTTCATGAAAGTTATAAATAATATAACTATTTTTATTTATCTTATTTGCGAATTTATGATTAAGAATACTAGGATTTTGAAATAAATAAATATCATAATTATATATATCTTTATCTGTGCTATAGTAGATAATATTTTCTATATTTTCATCTTTTAAATATTTTTTATACTTTTCATCTAGTAATAAAAAAACCTCAGAATATAGACTAAAAAAAAGCTTATAGAAAGCTATTAAATGAGATATATGCCCAGGTGAAAATTTTAATGAAACTACCGCTACTTTTTTATTTTCCATCCTCAATCCCTCTCATAAAGATCTCTTGTGTATACTTTATCTTCTACTTCTCTTAGTTCTTCGTGCATTCTGTTTGTTATTATTATGTCCGATCTTTTTTTGAATTCTTCAAAGTTTTTTATTACTTCTGAATTATAGAATGTTTCTTCTTTTAATTCTGGCTCATATACTACTACTTTTATTCCTTTTCCTTTTATTCTTTTCATTACTCCTTGTATAGATGATTGTCTAAAATTATCTGAGTTTGTTTTCATTGTTAGTCTGTATATTCCAACTGTTTTTGGATGTTTTTTTATTATCATGTCTGCTATGTGGTCTTTTCTTGTTCTATTCGCATCTACTATTGCAGATATTATGTTGTTTGGTACGTCTTCATAGTTTGCCCTTAGTTGTTTTGTGTCTTTTGGTAGACAGTATCCTCCATATCCAAACGATGGGTTGTTATAATGACTACCTATTCTTGGATCAAGTGATATTCCTTCTATTATGTGTTTTGTGTCTAGCCCTCTTATTTCTGCGTATGTGTCTAGTTCGTTGAAGAATGCTACTCTCATTGCAAGGTATGTGTTGGCAAAAAGTTTTATAGCTTCTGCTTCTGTTGAGTCTGTGAATAGTGTTGGTATTTCTTTTTTTATCGCTGCTTGTTGTAGTAGTTCTGCGAATTTTTCTGCTCTTTTGCTTTGTTCTCCTATTACTATTCTAGATGGGTATAGATTGTCGTATAGTGCTTGTCCTTCTCTCAGAAACTCTGGTGAGAATATTATGTTTTTTGTGTTGAATTTTTCTCTTATTTCTTTTGTGTATCCAACTGGTATTGTTGATTTTATTATCATTGTTGCTTCTGGGTTTATTTCCAACACATCTGTTATTACACTTTCAACACTTTTTGTGTTGAAGTAGTTTTTATCTGGGTCGTAGTCTGTTGGTGTTGCTATTATTATATATTCTGCATCTTTGTATGCTTTTAGTTTATCTATTGTTGCTGTTAGGTTTAGTTTTTTTGTTTTTAGATATTCTTCTATTTCTTTGTCTGATATCGGGGATTTTTTGTTGTTTATCATGTCTACTTTTTCTTTTATTATGTCTAGTGCTACTACTTTATTATGTTGAGACAATAACACTGCTAATGATAACCCCACATATCCTGTTCCTGCTACTGCTATTTTCATTTGGCTTTACCTCCGAATCTATTTGATCTTTAGTATTTTTGACATAATGTCTGTAAATAAATAAAAAGAGCTTTTGATTACTCCAAACTCTTCTGATTTTCTATACATTTCCCAATTGTATTTAATTAAATCCATTTTATTAGAAGATATAGAATCATTTCTAATTATATACTTGGTTAAAACTTTATTTAACCCATATCCTTTAGAATGATTTTTTAATATCTTCAGCCACATAGCATAATCTTGTCTTTTTCTAAGATCAGGCATAAATATTTTCCCTAAATTTTTTTGATTGTATATTACCGTTGAAGTTCCTATATGGTTATATAATAATTGTTTTTTGTATGTAAGAATTTTTGGTGTTCTAATTTTTCTTAATTCATTTCCTTTTTCATCTATTTGAATATAATCAGTATATGAAAAATTGTAGTTATTTTCTAACATAAAACTTATTTGTTCTTTTAATTTGGTTTTTTCCCAAATATCATCAGAATCAATAAAAGCTATAAAATTACCTTTAGCATTTTCTATACCAACATTTCTTGCTACTGCTGCACCAGAATTTTTCTCAAGATTTATTAATTTAATTCTTTTATCTTGATTTTGATATTTTTTAATGATTTCAGGCCCTTTATCTTTTGAACAATCATTTATAATTATAAGTTCCCAATTATTATATTCTTGATTAATAACAGATTCAATTGTATTTGAAATATATTTTTCTGCATTATATAATGGAGTTATAATGCTTACAAGAGGTTCTTTCTTCAACTACATTGCTCCTCTCTTCCATACTACTGCTTCCACAGTTTTTAGTATTATTTGTATATCTAAAACAGAGTTTCTGTTTTTTACGTAATAAAGATCATAACTTAGTTTTTTCTTTGATTGTTCCAAGGTTGCTGCGTATTGGTACATTATTTGAGCCCAGCCTGTTAGGCCTGGTTTTAGTTTATGCCTTGCGTAGTAGAAAGGAATCATGTCGTTGTATTCTTTTACGAACTTTAGTTGTTCTGGTCTTGGTCCAACAAAAGACATAGCTCCACGAAGTATGTCATAAAATTGTAATGTTTCATCCAATCTTATAGGTCTAATAATTTTACCTATTTTAAGAACTCTATCTTGTTCATCAGTTGCAAATTTTGCTTCTTCATTTTTTCTATTTTTCATACTTCTAAATTTATGCATTTTGAATGATTCCTCATGCAAGCCAACTCTTTCTTGAGTGAAAATAATAGGTAATTTATCTTCAAAAAATATCATAAGAGCTATTATAAGCATAAATGGTGAAAGTATTACCAAAGCAACAGAAGATATTAACATATCCAATATTCTTTTGGTTGGAGTTTCTCTGACATTTTCAAAAGTAACTCTATAATACTCATTAAATCTATCAAACACTTCAAGAGGTATTCTTTTTAAATGTTTTTCAGCCATATTAGGAAGATATTCTATTTTTATTCCTCTTCTTTTTAATTCTTTTATATTGTCAAAAACTAAATTTTCAAGTTTTGGATCTGTAACAACTATGGAATTCAATTTATTAGTAGATATTGTATTCAATATTCTATTATTTTCAAAATCAAATTCATCTGTAAGAATCTCTATCAATTTTTCAGATGATGGATTTATATATTTAACAAACTTATACTTACCATGAGTTTTTTTGCTTATTTCATCGAGTATATGACCTATTTCATTCTTTCGTCCTATTACAAGATATCTTTTTTCTGGAGCTTTTTTTATATATATCATATATTCTATTTTATGTATTGTTGGAATCAATATTATGTTGAATATAAAATTATATAAAAATACTTTTGAAATAGAATATCCCAATATAGAATGAAATAGAGTAATACCGATAATAGATACAAAATTACCGGCAATTACTCTTATTATTGTTTCATTTAAGCTATTCATAGTTTCTGTGTCATAAGTTCTGAACGCATATATTCCTATGAGAAATATTGAAGATATTATAAGTGAAGTGAGCGGGTTTAATCCAATTATTAAGTTGAAAATAAAAAACAAAATAAAATCGAGTATCTTTACCAATCTTTTCATTTGTACACATCCCATGTTATTATAAATAGTTTATAAAAAATAAAATAAATAAGTCCAAGCTAAAATTATTTTATCATAAAATTTATTTCAAATCATTACTTTACAATATTTTGACCGATTATTTATAAAAAATTAATATATCATTTGAACTGCTAATAATAAGCTATAATTAAGGTTTTAAACTTTCTATTTTATATTATATCATTTTTTTTTTGATTTTGTAAGTTTTTATTAATTATAATGTTCCTAAACATTAACTGAATATTTTATGTTTATTTTTTTATTTTATTAACATTTCTTAACAAAAATATTTTTTTTTAATTTTATATGAGATTAAAATTATTTGTATATATTAATGTGAAAAGAAATAAAAAGTATTAATAAGTTTCTATGAGATTATTATAGATTTTTTATTTTAAAATTGAGTATTTATGAGTATACCTTTTTATTAACTCTTAATCATGGTATACAAAAGTATATTTAAGAGTTATAATTTTTAATGAATGTTTTAAAGAGACGGACTTTTTTTATTCTAAAAAAGGAGGGATCTATCATTGATTAATGGTTATGAATCTTTGAAAGAGAAGCTTAAGAAATTGTCAGATGATGAATTAATTACTATTATAAGAAGTGATGATGAAAGATCTGAAATCGCCAAGAGTATTATTTTTGAAAGGTACAGGGGTTTAATCATTAAGATGGCTTATGGTATTTCAAGAAGAATTGGAACTGATTCTGAGGATTGCATAGGTAATTTTAATTATTTGCTTTTACAAGCAATAAATAGATATGATATGAAGAAGTCTAAAGATAGTTTTAGTGGTTATTTACTTTATTTTTTTAGGCTTAAGCCTATAGATGATATAGGAAAGAGAAAAGGTAGAATGGTTGGAGTTCCTCGTGAAGCTCCTTTTTATTTTAGAAATTGGGATGGGGTTATAATCAATGATGATTTGTTTGATGGTATGTAGAAATAGGCGGAGTTTATCCGCCTATTTTTTTATTAATGTATTCACTTTTTGTATTTCAATTTTCATTCTTTCATTCCAAAATAATATTTGTTCATTTTTTTCTCTATTTAAATTATATAATAAATTATTTTTTATTTCCTTTAATTTTAATATGGCTTCTTCACTAAAATTTTCTGGTTTTATATAATACATATTTTCATAGTTTAAAATTTCAGAGTTATTTTCATCATCTGTAGCTATAGTAGGTATATTTAAATAGGCTGTTTCTATTACTTGATTTCCTGTATTCGCATAATCGTTTAATATTAAAACTGTGTCACATATACTGTAATATTCTATCATTTTTTCATATTTTATTTGCCCAAGCCAAATTATATTATTATCAACTTGTAAGTTTTTAGCGTATTGTTTGACTGATTCTTGAGTTGGCCCACCAAGTCCCCCTATTAATAATAAAGGATTCAATTCTTCATCGATTGCTTGTTTTAAAAGATAAATTGCACGATCTATTCTTTTGAATGGATAAAATCTATTGAATATTCCCATGATAAAATAATCTTTATTATTGGTAATTTTGTTTCTTAAAGTTTCTATTTGATTTGATTCTACTTCTTTTTTTATTCTTTCATCAAGTCCATTAAGAATAAATAATATTTGTTCATTTTCAAATCCAAGTTTTTTTAATACTTTATCCCCTTTAGTACCATCATTTGCTATAACTACAAGGTTTGATTTTATTTCATAAGCTTTTTTATGAAATTTAGTTCTTTTAGATTCGATATTTTTATAATCGATAAATGTTCCTTGAAATCTCTTAACAAACGGTATTTTGTATAAATTGCTTATAATTTTTCCTGTTTTTACCGAAAAAACTTCATAAGAATATATTATATCTGGTTTTATGAACATTGAATATAATATAACCCTTATAGTTTCAAATAATGTATATATTTTACTAAAAATAAAATGAAATTTATTTACTTCTGATTCTGGCATTACTATTTGATTTGGTTCCGGTATTTTATATTGCTTGTTATTTTGTTTTTTTATTTTTATTAGTTTTTTTAAATTTCTAAATGAATCTAAAAAACTTGATATTCCTATAAATTTATAGTTATCATAATTATCAAAATATGAATTATCATATTTTTTATTATTTTTGGAATAAAATGCAAAATGGTATACATTATATCCTTCATCAAGATATGCTTTTAGAGTATTAAAAAAAGATTGATTGCTTGATTTAACAGATCCTATTGGTCCTGTTATAAAGAACATATTTTTATGATTCATAAGTCTGAACCTCTTCTTGTGAATTTAGATATATAAAAATTGCTTGTAATATACTAAATATATGTAGAAAAACATATATATTTGTAAATGATTCGAGTGTTATGCCTGAGATCAAAAGATGTATCATAAATATATAAAACATCATATTGAACTTATTATTAAAATTTTTAAATATTTTCCTAAAAAAATAAAAAAAGTATATTATATATAAAAATATTCCAACTGCACCAAAGTTGTTAATCCACATAACATATTGATTATCCCAAATTGGTTTTGAATTATCTACATTTCCAAAAGTAAAATTTATAAATGTTTTGAAATTATCCTTACCATAATTGTCTTCCATAGTTTGACCAATATAATAATCTTTTCTATATCCAAAAGATTTATCTTTTTTTACTAAATTTATCAATGTTTTTATGTCTAAACTATTCATTCCACCATATGTTTTATCTGTTGATCCAAGGTAAAAATTTGCACCTAATAGAAAAACAATGAATAAGATTAAAGCTTTCATTATATATTTTTTCTTTGTTTTCATTATTAGATATGTGATAAAAAATATAAAACTTGTTATCAAAAAACCAAATATTGCTGTTCTTGAAATAGTCAAGACCATTGCTCCAAGTGATATTAATATTATTAATACATATAACATTGATTTAAAAAATTTTTTTTCATACATAAATTCTAAAAGATATATATAAGCTGTGAATGAAGAAAAAATACCTGATAATGAACTTGATGTTCCTGGTTTAAAAGGTATTCTTGCTCTTATTCCACCCATTATCTGAAAAACACCATCGGCAAGTATAAATAATGCATAACTAAAAAAAAGTATTTTAATTATTTTTATAATTTTATTATGATAATTTGGAATATTTACAAGTAACATATAAAACGTAATAAATATCATAAAAAATTCTATTTGTTTAGCTAATAAAAAATACTCTTTAGTATTTAACGGAGCTTTTAATATACTAGCTATGAAAAGCCTATATGTAAAGAGTATTATTGGTATGGTCATTATTAGAAAATCTTTTTTTATCCAATTCTTATTTTTATTAAAAATTATTAATAATAAAAATAATCCTACTGTTAATAATTCTGATAAGTATATAACATCATCACCAGTTATTAAAACTGGTAACCAAAAAAATCCTATCAAAGTTATTATAGTCAATATTTTTAAATACCTCATATTTTAAACTCCATTAATTGATTTTTTCCCAACCTTTAAATTGTTTGTCATCTTTATATATTCTATAATCTAAAGGTATTATTAAATCTGTTATTAAAAATTTAAGTTTTGGAATAAAGTACATTATAATTAAAATTAAAATAAATAACAAAAAATATTTATAATTTAGCCATAAAAAAATATTTATAACTATTAATGGCAAATAATACCATCTAAGAAATTTGTGTATAAATAAAAAGAAAAAAGCTTTAAAATTGTTTACAAAAAGACTTTTCCAAAGTTTTTTATATACTTTTATACCACCTTTTATTATTCTTCTCTTCTTTGTATTATAGTTTTTTATATCTAATTTTTCTTCTTCTACTTTACAAACTATTTTATCTTGTTGAAAAACCTTTCCTTTTTTGTTTAGAACTGCTAAAGGTATATATAAGTCATCAGCTATGATATTTTGTGGTATATGATCAAAGTATGTTCTTTTTATAAACATGAATACTCCACTTGCTACAACAGATGTATTAAATTTACTTTCAAATTTTCTTATTAAAAAATCCATATTCCAATACTCATGATTCCCTGGTAAATCTTTTGTCAATATTAATGAACTTATCATTTCCTTTGAAGAATTTAAAGCTATATTTATTGCTTCATTTGTTATTATTTCTGAATCTGCATCCGTTATAAGAATATAATCTCCTTTAGAAAATTCAAACATTTTATTTATTACAGAAGCTTTTCCTGATCTTTCTAAATCCAAAACTTTTATATTATCATATTTTTCTGATAATTTTACAGACAGTTCAACTGTTTTATCAGTTGAACCATCTGAACCAATTATTATTTCTAATTTTTCTTTTGGATAATTTAAATTAAAAATATTTTTAATTTTATTTTCTATGTTTTTTTCTTCATTATAACATGGAATTAAAACACTAATAAATGATTTTGAATCATTATTTTCAGTATTAAAAATTTCATCTGAATGTTTTTTATCAAATAAATTATTAAAATAAGATAAAATTATTAAAATAGGATTTAATAATATTATTATTAAAGATAATATCTTAATGTATATCATTAAAATTTTATTTCCCTTCTTTAGAAATTATTATTTATTTATAAATATAAATTCTGAATTTTCATTTTTTTGATACATATCTATATCTTCGAGTTTAGTATCATCTTGAAGAACTAAAATGTATAATATATCTATTTGATTTTTATATATATATAGTTCTTGTTCATTATTTATATTAAATAACATTATTTTTTTATTGTCTATATTTTTTATTTCTTGAACTGTTTTTTCATATTCTGTTTCTTTGTTTAAATTTAATATTTCTAAATCTGGAATTATTTTTAAATTTTTTATTATCTCATTTTCATGTATTTTATTATCGAAAAGAATCATAATTCCGATATTTTTGTTTTTTTGATTTATTATTTCACCAACAAATTTTCTATAATCTTTTTTATTTTTTACAAAAACTTTATAATTATCATAATAATGTTGAAATTGGTATATATCTTTTATTTTTTTATCTTTTGATTCTTTATAAAAAGCAAATAATATTCCAATTATTATTCCCATTAAAATAGAGATTGCTATAGTTAAATTTACATTTGGAGATGAAGGTCTTGTTGGTATAAATGAATCTGATATTACATTAAATTTATTTTCAAATAAATCTTTTTTTAATTTTTGTTCTTCAAGAGAACTTAGTACAGTTTTATATTTCAAATCAATTATATTTTGATTCTTTTTAAGATTATAATATTCATACAGTATTGGTGATTTACTTTCTAATTCCGTATCTATGAGTTCTAACATTGATTTATATACTTGTTTTGTTATATCAAACATTTCAAGTTCTGTTTGTACTTGTAAATAATCGTTATATGTATTGCTATCTACTAAAGAAATAAATATTTGATCATTTGATAATATTTCATTTATTCTTTCACGCAATTTTTTTTGAATAACTTTTATTCTTGAATCTATTTCACTTATTTGAGGATTATTAGGCGTATTTAATTTTAATGTTTCTAATTTTATTTGTTCAGTTACTATTTGACTTTTCAAAGATTTTAATATAGGATCTGAATTTTCAATTGCTATTTCTTTCATATCTGGATTCATTGAATATATTATACTTTCTATTTTATTTTTCTTTATTTCAAGATTATTTTTTTCTATATCTAATTGTAGATATTTCATATAACTTTCAGAATAATATTTTAATAGTTCATTCATAGTACCATTATTATCAGATATTTTATTTTCGTTTTGAAATTTTATTATTTCTTTATTTATTTCATCATAATCATCAGATATTTGATCGAACATATCTTGCAATTTTTTTGAATATTCATTTATATTTTTTGTATAAATTTCTTTTGAAAAATCGATATAATAATTATAAAGCATACTAACAATTTTTTGAGCATCTGTAGCAGAAGAATCTTCATATGAAATTTTTATTATATTTGTTTTTTCAACAGGTTCTATGACTATTCTATTTTTTAAAGAATTTATAAGATCTCTTTCTGTGTAAAAATTTTTGAATAATCTATCTTTAAATCCTCTATTATTATTTGTTAATTCAACAAGATTCATTTCTTGAACAATTCTTCTAATTATTTGATCTGACTTCATTCTTTGAATTTCATTTAAAACATTATTATTGTTTAATCCTGAACTTCCAGTAAGTAATGCAATCGTACTAACACTTGATGTTGATATTGAAGATCCGGAATCATTTGTATATTCTATAACCATTTCTGAAACATAATCTGGTGTTGATATATATAGATATAAAACTGCTAATAATATTACTGCTACAAATCCTATTAAAATAGATAATTTTCTTCTTTTTAGTATCCTTTTTATATTTTCCAATGATAAGTCCATTTCTTTATTTTTCATTCAAATCCTCCCAATCTGTATATACTTCTTAATTATTATATCATTTATTTAATTATTTTATATATAACATTATTAGAACTATTAGCATACATAAACATTAACAACTTTTATATTTCAAATGAAAACTTTATTCCAAGTATGGTTTTATTTTTTATTGGTGAATATATTTTCCAATTTTCTTTTTCTTTTTTTCTTTCATCATTATAATTTGTATCTAAATTTATGATTCCAATATTATAATTTTCGATTGTGAGTTTTATTTCTATGTTTTCTTTATACAGATCTAAGCCAAATAAAAATCCATTCATATCATTTCCATAGTCAAATCCCATAGGTATTTCTATGTTGTCATATTCTGCTGTAAATTTTAATAATTTTTGCCATCTGTTGTACATCCATGTATAAATAGTATAGTATTCTATTTTTGGCGATATATATATATCATTTATTTTATTTACATATCTACCTCCAAAAGCATAAGCTATTGCTGTTGGTTTATATCCTTCTGCACCTGCTTCTGTTGCTCCAACAACTATATCATCTTGAGCATATTCAGCATATATTTGAAATCCTTTATATGGTATTAAAGATAATTCAGCTGCAAGCATTGCATTTGAATATCCTTCTCCATAGGTGTTATGAAGTATACCAAGAGGATTGATATCTACAAGATCTGGAAATTTTCCTCCTACAAGATTTATTTCAGAGAATGAGAATCTCATGAAGTCCCATGGATTAAATTCGATTGAATGTATTATATATGTCTTATATGGTTCTGAATATCCTGAATTTTTATATATTGTATTTATTAATGGAGCTCTATCTGAATTTGAGTCTATTGCAGGGTTTTGTTGTATCAATAATTCTTGTTTTGTAAGATTTGGTGAAAAAAAGTATACTCCACTTGTTATATTTATTCCTTCTGTATGATATCCAGTTGTTATTCCATTTACATATGGTAATGAATCTGAAAGATATAGACCTCTTTCAAAGTTTGACCAATCCGTTATATATTGTCCTCCAATTATGAACAATGGGTTTTGTATTATATATATAGATTTATTTTTATAATTGATTTGATTTTTGAAGTTTGTTGGATATGGTTTTATATTTGTTATACTTTTTCCTTGATATATATTTTTTATGATATTAAAATTATTTGTATTTATCGAAGCAAATATAATTATTGATGATATTATCATCATAAAAGTTATAATTTTTTTCATTTTTTGCTCCTTTTTTAAAGTTGTATATCCAAATCAAATATATAATGTATACTTATGATATTTTGATGTTTTTCATTTAGGTTGAGGTTTATATATGATAGTTTTATGTCTCCATATTTTAGTTTTATATATGTGTTTAAGTTTAGATTGTTTATCTTTCCTTCTTTATTTTTTCCATTATCATATTGTATACTTATTTTTAGGTTTTTATTCTCTATATTTAAATTCATGGCTATCATGTTTGAATCTTCTCCATATTTAAATCCAAATGGATAATTGAACATTAATCTTGCTGGTGGAGTATTAGACAGTGAAAATCCCCTGTAATAAAGTTGTTTATATGGGTCTTCATCATGGTATATATTTTTTGAAATATTATAATATTCTATTGTTGGAGTTATTTGTAAATTTAATATATCAAATATTTTATTCATTCCAAATGCAAATGATGATTTTAGATTTGAATAGTTTATAGTGTATTCTGCATACATATTTATGAATGTTTTATATTTTATATATGTTGATAAAAGTCCTGTTTCTGATTTTACTATGTCTAAAGGTGAGGGTAATCTTCCTGCTATATGATTGAGTGTTTGTAATGCATATTCAAAATTCTGATCTTCATGGTATATTTTTTGAAATATGTCATTTCTGTATGCAGAGAAATTTCCTTTTGAAAATTTATATTCATATTCTTGTTTAGATAAGAATGGAAATGATGATATGAATGCCATTTGATAATTTATTTTGCTTAGTTTTATTTTTATATTTAAATTATCATAGTATGGTGCATTATTTGATAAGGTTATTGGATATATTAAATTGCCTGATTTTATTTTGGTTCTTCCAAGTGTTATTTCATAATTTTTATCTTTATAATTTAGATATGAATTGGTTGGAAAGTCCAATGATATGTATGTAATATCTTTTAAATTATATATATTATAATTTTTATAATTATAATAAGCCGTTTCTGAAAGTCTTAAATCTGCTATAAATTGTGCATAGAATTTTTTATCATACTGACTTTTGAATCCTATGCTTATTAATTTTGCATTGTATACAGAATAATCTCTTAATATACTATCATTTATCCATTGATTTTCATACCATCCATGTGATGGTTTGTAATCATTTTTTATTCTGTTTTCATATTTTATATCTGTTCCTATATATATATAATTTTGAAACTGTGAATATATAGTTATATTGATCATAATAATCATTAAAATTATTATTCTTTTCATTTTTTGCTCCTTTAATGAGAAAGCGGCTTACAATAAAAATTGTAAGCCGAATTATTATTTTATATATGCTTTAACTATTTTAGGTTCTTTTTTTATTGTTTCTTCTATCATTTGTAATTCAGATAGTTTTTCTTCTACAAAAATTATTTTTTTATCCATATGTTCTTCATATAGTATATATGATGGACTTTCTATACTTTCAAATATTATTATTGCTTTTTCTTTAGTTTTTATATCTTCAAATTTTTGTATTTTTGTTTTCAAATTTATTTCATCTTTAGGTTCTTCAAATTCTACAGTATTATCTACTTCTTTTATTAATTCCTTTAATTTATTTATTATTCGTTTCTGTTTTGTTGAATTTTTATCTACTATTATTCCAACTTTTTTAAAATTATATTTATACATATAATTATATATTTTTTCTGCATCTTCTACTTTGTTTATATTCAAATCTATTTCTTTAAAAAGTGATTCAAACTCTCTTTTATCTTTTAATTTTTTATCTGAAGATTCTTTTATAAATACTAATAATATACCAAGAAATATACCAAGGACTAAACCTATTGCAAGTGTCAGTTTTTTATTTGGGGATATAGGTCTTTGTGGTACATATGAATCTTCTATTATGGAGAACTTTGGATTATACAATGATTTTTTTAATTGTTCTTGTTCTAATGTGTTATAAAAAATGTTATATTTGCTTTCTATTATTTTTTGCTCTTTTAACATTTGAAGATATTGATATATTATTGGTGATTTTTTATTTATTTCAGAATCTATAACTTTTAACATTTGTTGATATACTTCTTTTGTAACATCAAAAAGTTCAAGTTGTGTTTTTGTTTGTATATACTGTTGAAATTTTGTTCTATCAGTTATAGAAAGATATTTTAAATTATCATTAAGTATTTTATTTTGCTGTGTTGTTAGTTCTGTTTGAGTAATCTTTATAGAATTTTCAAGTTCTATTATTCTCGGTGAATTTGGTTGATTTAATTTTAATGTCTCAAGTTCTATTTGATAATTCACAAGTTGATTCTTTAATGAGGATAAATTTGCTTGTGAAGAAGTTAATATTATCTCTTTCATTTCTTCACTTGTTTCTATTAAAGTTTTTTCAATAGTTTCAAGAGTTATTTCGAGTTGTTGTCTATCTTGATCCATTTTTAATAGTTTTAAATAGGTATCTTCATAATACTTTATTAATTCTGTTTGTACAGCATTGTCACTTATCTTATTTTCTACTTTATAATCATATAATTGTTTTGTCATTTTATTATATTGATTTTCAAGATCATTAAATACAGATTTTATCTGAATTATCGTTTGATCTGAACGTTGTGTTGTTAACTGTTCATCATATTCAAGATAATAATCATATACCATATTAACTATAGATGCTGCTTGTGTTGGATTTTTACTTTCATAGGATATTTTTACAAAACTTGTATCTTTTATCGAAGTTATTTTTAAATCTTGTCTTAATGAATCTATAAAATCTCTTTTTTTATAATCTATTTTTCTTATCTTAGCGAGTAAACCTTTATTATTATTTGCTTTTTCAACCATATTTAATTCATCTACTATTTTTCCAAGTACATAATCCGATTTCATTCTTTGTAGTTCGTTTGGGAGATCACTTGATCCGCTACTTGGAAGTGCTATTCCAGCCATAGAGGCAAGTCCTGCATATTGACTTAATGATGATGTTGATGTTTTTCCTTGATATTCAATAGTTGTTTCTGCCTTGTAAATTGGTTTAGTAAAGAGTAATAAATATAAAACAGTTATTATAAATACTATTAGAACTGTTGCATAAAATATTCCTCTTCTCCTTTTGAATATTCTTATTATGTCTGAAAATGTAAGCTCCATCTCTTGATTTTCCATTTATTTACCCCCACTTTTTTTATGTTATTCAATTTTATCATAATGTCTTTAATTTTATTTAAAATTCTATATATTGTTTTGTTTTATATTATTTTTTTGATTAGTTTGTTAGTTAAATTTATAAACTAATAGTAAAAAACTTTATAATAATTAATTAAAGCTGAAAATAGAGAATTTTTATTCTCTATTTTTTCTTTTGTATTTTAAAAAAATGATTTTACAAAAAAAGAAATAAAATATTAATTTTATATAACTAACTTTAATCGTTCTCTAATATCTGTAACAATATTCTCCTGTTTATATTATGTTTTTTGATTAATTTTTTATTTTTTTATTTTATAAATTTTACTTATTTGTATTTTTATGTTATAATATTATTATATAAAAATTATATATATGCCTGCTTATATATTTTAAATAATTTTAAAGTGCTTTCTCAGGTTTGAGAAGGTACTTTTTTGTTATAGATGAAATGATTATTTTTAGGAGGCGTTTTTATGAATAGTATTACTGTTATTGGCGGAGGAAGTAGTGCTCATGTTTTAATACCACTACTTTCTAAAAGTGGTCTTGAAGTTAATTTGATAACTTCTAAACCATATCGGTGGAATGATGTTGTTGAATTGGAGTATCGGGATAAAAAAGGAGAGGTTATTGATAAGTTCAGAGGTGATTTGAATATTATAACTGATAATCCAAATGATGTTATTCCAAAGTCAGATATTATTATTTTATGTATGCCTGTTAATAGGTATAGAATAGCTTTGAATGATATAGGTGGTTTTATTCCAAAGGATAAGAAAGTTTTTATTGGTACTGTTTATGGTCAAGGTTTTTTTAATTTGATGGTTGATGAAATGATAGATGAATATGATTTAAAGAATGTGGTAAAATTTTCTTTTGGTTTAATTCCTTGGATTTGTAGAACTAAAGTTTATGGGAAAGTGGGTATTTTATATGGGGTTAAAGATTTTAATCTCATTGCTATTGAACCAAAATCAGAATTTGAAAGTTTGAATGATGAATTTCTTCGTTTTATAAGTGATTATTGGTTTGGAAGAGGATCTTTTAAATTATCCGATAATTTTATTTCTTTATCTTTATGTACTGATAATCAGATTATTCATCCTTCAAGACTTTATGATCTTTTTGAGGAATTTGGAGGTAAATGGAGTAATTTTGATGATGTTCCATATTTTTATAGTGATTGTTCTGAGAATACTGCCAATATTTTGAGTTCTCTTGATGATGATTATTGTAAAGTTAAAGATAAGATTAAAGATTTGTATTCTAATATGAACTTTGATTTTATGCTCGATTATTTAAGTTTTAATAGATTTTTTAATAAATCTGAAAGTAATAAAAATTTTTTGGATTCTCTTTTAAATTCTAATTCTTTGAGTAATATTGCAACTCCTGTGATTAAAGATGATGATTTTTTTGTTATTGATAAGAATCATAGATTTTTTCATGATGATATTTTTTATGGTTTATGTATGGTTAAGTATTTGGCTCAAAATTTAAATTTAGATGTTTATAATATAGATAAGTTGTTGTATTGGGCTCAAGATTTATTGGGAATTTCTTTGATAAAAAATGATAAACTCGTTTTAGACGATGTTTATAATGATAAGTTTAAATATGGTGTTTCTTTATTTATGAAATATGATAATTTAGATGATATTATTAAATAAAAAAGGGATTGTTCTTTTGAACAGTCCCTTTTATATATAGTTTTTTTCTTGATCTGGAGTTATTTTTTCATCTAATCTTAGTTTTTTTAATTCTTCAAGTTTTTCTTTTATTTGTCTTCCTTTGTATCCTTTTTCTTTGAGATCTTTTCCAGTTGTTTTTAATTTTATTTCTTTTACTTTGTTTAAGTAGTCTGTATATTCTTGTTTTTTGTTGTCTGATACTTTTATTCCTGTATATATTATTTGTTCATTATTGAATGTACAGAGTATTTCATAGTATTTTGAATTACTTATTTCTTTTTGTTCATTTATTGTTTGATAAGCTTTTTTTGCTTGATCTAATTTTTCAAAGAATTCTCCAGGTAAACCATATCTTTGTTGTATTTCTTTTAATGAATTGTTGGGAGTATATTGTAATAGTATATAGAATAATAAGTGTAATTTTCTTACTTTGTATGTGTATATTGGTGCTTTGTGTTTTATTATTTCATAGTATTCGAATAGTTTTTCTACATCTTTTTCAAGTGTTGGTGTGTAGTATGTGTATGGGAATAGATGGGTTATTATTTTGAATTCACCCATTCTTTTTATTGCTTTTAATGGGTTTGGTTCTTTTAATATTTTTTCTATTTCTTCTCTTAGTCTTGGTCCAGTAACTTTTTCAAGGTAATTACCTTCTACTGTTCTTCTTAGATAGTCTTCTGTTTGTTTATTTATTTTGAATCCATATCTTTGTTCAAATCTTATTGCTCTGAGTATTCTTGTTGGATCTTCTACAAAAGATAATGGATATAGTGTTCTTATTATTTTGTTTTCGAGATCTGATTTTGATGTGAAAAAATCTAATAGCATTCCAAATGTTTCTTGATTTATTCTTATCGCCATCGTATTTATTGAGAAGTCTCTTCTATATAGATCTTTTTTTATGGTGCTTACTTCTACTTTTGGTAATTCCGCTGGTGCTTCATAATATTCTGTTCTCGCTGTTGCTACGTCTATTCTGAATCCATCTTTGAAGTATAATGAGCATGTATTGAATTTTTTATGTGGTATATATTTTATCATTAATTGTTCTGCAACATATTTTCCGTATTTGTTGGCATCACCTTCTACTACTATATCTATGTCATAATTTTCTAAGTTTAATAATAAGTCTCTCACAAAGCCACCAACTACATATGTGTGCATTTTTAATTCTGATCCAAATGCACCAAATAATCTGAGAAGGTTCATTATTCTTTTTGGAAGTCTTTCTTTCATGAGTTGTGATATGTTGAATACATTGAATTTTTCTTTTAATATTGGATTTGGTGAGAAATCAAATACTCCACTTGATGCATGTAGTATGTCTGATCTCGTTATTATTCCCACTAATACTCCTTTTTTTAATACTGGTAATCTTCCTATATCTTCTTCTGCCATTATTTTTCTTATTTGACTTACTGATGTTTCTGTATCTACAACTTTTATTTTTTTTGTCATCACTGCCTTTATAGGGGCATTTGATAGTTTGTGTTTTATTGCTTTTTCTATATCTTTTTTTGTTACGAGGCCAACTAGTTTGTTATTGTCTATTACTGGTAGTCCTGAATGACCTGTTTGTTCCATTATATTGTATGCTTTTTCTACTTTTTGTTGTGCAAGTATTGTTCTTACTGGTGATGACATTATATTTGATGCTTTTATTACTGGTATGAATGAATTTTTTAATTCTTTTTCTATTTTGTTTATTACTTGTTGTATGTTTTTGTCTTTTACTTTGGCAGATCCAGCTTTTTTGTGTCCTCCTCCTCCAAAGTGTTCTAATACTTTATTTAAATCTATTTCATTGGTTTTAGATCTTGCTACTATGTATATGTTTTTTCCCATTCTTACTACTGTAAATAGTATGTCTGGAGTTAATGTTTCAAATATTTTATGAGTTATTATATTTAGTCCACCTATGAATTTTTCTATTTCTGAATAAGCTATTTGTACATTTAATTCATTTAGATATAGTTCTTGTATGTTGTTGTACAACATATCGAATAGTTCTCTTTGTTCTTCTGTCATTTCGAGTGCTACAAATTCTTCTACTTCTTTTAATCTTGCTCCTCTTTTTAATAATTCTGCCGCAACAAGATGATCTTGTTCTGTTGTTGTTGTATACATGAAATTTCCAGTATCTTCATGTATTGCTATTAAAAATAATGTTTCTAAGGTGTCTGGAAGATCTGATTTTTGATTTAGTAGTTGTTTTACTACAAGTGTTGTTGCAGCTCCCATTTCTTCGGAGTAATTATTTCCTTTTATATTATTTTCTCTCATTTTTGGATGATGATCATATATATCAGTTTCTATACCACTTTCTATTAGTTTTTTTATTGTTGGTGGTATTCTTTGTATATCTGCTGTGTCTACTATTACTATTTTTTGAAAGTTTTTGTTTTCTATTTGTTGTTTGTATTCTTCAAGGAATTGTTTTTCGGTGAGATAAGGGATATCATATATATTTATAAATTCTGTGAGGTTTTTAGCGGGTTCTCCTTTTATTATTATTTGTGCATCTTCATATATTAATTTTGCGGCATATGCTGCTGCAAATCCGTCAAAATCTGGATTTTTATGTGTTGTTATTATTGTTTTTAGCATTATTTTTTCTCCTTTTTTGTTCTATATTTTATTTTATCATTTTTTAATAATATTTTTATTAAAAAAAGACCTTCTCAATTTAATGAGAAGATCTTTTTTTTACTCTACAACAAGGGTGTATATTTTGAAAGGGTTGTATTCCAGCTTTATTATTCCATTTTCTTCTTTTAATTCTTGTTTATTGTTTTCTAATAGGTTTGTTTTATATATTTTTTTGTGTGGTATATTTATTTTTATTTCTGCTGTTCCAGATCCTCCAGCCATTTCTACAAGTCTTATTGTATTACCTTTTTCTTTTGCTTGTTTTATTGCTGTTATTTTTAATGTTGTTTTATTTGTTTGCATTATTGGGTTTTGTTGTATTTCTGAATTTATTTTTGTCATTAGAGGTTTGTTTAGTTTTTCTGATTCTTCTATTACTGTTTGTATATCTGAATTGTTGTGAGGGTATATTGAGTATGTAAATTCATGTTTTCCTTCATCTGCAAAGTATGCAGGGTATATTGGACCTCTTAAAAGGTTTATAGATATTTCATTTTGATTTATTTTGTATCCATATTTGGAATCGTTTAATAGTGCATATCCATAGTTGTATTCTGATAAGTCTATCCATCTGTGAGCAAGTACTTCAAATCTTGCTTCTTCCCAGCTTGTATTTGTATGTGTTGGTCTTTCTATGTATCCAGCTGATAGATCGCATTTTGCATTTCTTGTGTGTACATTGAAAGGCATTTTTGCTCTTAACATAGTTCTTCTTGTATGCCAGTCTATTTTTGTGTTTATGTCTAATCTTTCTTCTTTTAATGTGTAATTTTGTATTATTGTTGTTCCTTCTGATTTGTAGGTTACTTGTATTGTTTTTTGTATTTCTCCATCTTCTATTAGTTTTATTGAGTCGGCTTTTATTATTGTTTCATATTTTTCATAATCATGTTCTATATCCCATGCATCCCAATATGTTGGTACATCTTTGTACATGGCGAGTATGTTTCCTTTGTTTTTGAATGTTTTTCTGTTATTTGTTTTATCTGTTATTTGTATTGTTCCATCAGGATTTACTTCGAGTTTTAATTTGTTGTTTTCTATTGTTGTTTTTTGTTGTATTTTTTGTTCTTGAATATTTGTTTTATTTGTTATGTTTAGTATTATTGTCTGGAATGGTTTTATTGTTTCATCTGATGTGTATATATATGTTTCTTCATCTATTTTTTGCATTTTTAATTGTGTTCCATTTTGAGTTTCTATTATTTTTCCATTCGTTTTTGCTGTGAATTCTATTTTTCTTTCATATGATGTGTCATTTATTATTGTTATTTTTGAGTTGTTTGGTTTTGAGATAGAGTTTATTGCTTGTTTTATTATTTCATCTGCATTTTGTATTAGTTGTGTTAATTCTTTTTCTGAGTCTTGATATACTTCTTTTATTGATGATCCTGGTATTACATCATGGAACTCTGTATGTAAAAGTATTTCCCATAATTGTTGTATTTTTTGTTCTGGGTATTCTATTTCATTTTGTGCAATTACTGAGTAGTATTCAGCTTGATATAGTTTGTATTCAGCTATTTTGTGTAGATATTTTGTTTTTGACTGAGATGTGTATGTTCCTCTATGTAATTCTAAGTAGAGATCTCCATCCCATGTTGGTAGTGTTTCTTCTATTTTTAAATTTTCGAAGAAGTTTTCTACTGTGTCTATTTTTAGTTGTGGTACTCCAGCCCAATTTTTTGCTATTTCATATTTTTCTTGCATTTCATCTGTTGGACCTCCACCACCGTCTCCATATCCAAATGAGAGAAGTGTTGTGTCTACTTTATCTTTTTCTCTATGTGCTTCCCAAGTTTTTATTAGTGATTCTGGATCTGTGTTTCCATTGTATCCTCCAATTGGATTTGCATATGAGAAGTATATTACTTCTGATCCATCTATTCCTCTCCATTTGCATACATCATGTGGGAATTTGTTTTTTTCGCTCCAATTTATTTTTATGGTTACAAAGTTTTCTATTTCTGATTCTTTTAATATTTGAGGTATTATCCAATTGAATCCAAATACATCTGGAAGCCAACATGTTTTATTTTTTGTTCCAAATTCTTTTTCAAAGTATGTTTGACCATAATAGAATTGTCTTATTAAAGATTCTACATTTCCTATATTACAGTCACTTTCTACCCACATACCTCCAGCAGTTTCCCATTTTCCTTGTTTTACGAGTTCTTGAATTTTTTTGTATAGTTCTGGATATGAGCTTTTTAAGTCTTTATACATTTGTGCTGATGATTGACTGAATTTGAATTCTGGATATGTTTCTATCATTCTTACAGCGTTTGCAAATGTTCTAACTATTTTTCTTTTGGTTTCGGCATATGGCCATAACCATGCATAGTCTATGTGTGCATGTCCTATTAAGTTTAGTTTTCCTTGTTTTTGATGTTGTTTATTTAATTGTGTCATTTTTTCATCTAGTTTTTCTGCTGCATTTATTATTGTTTGTTTGTCTTCATGATTTAGTAACATACCTGAATTTTCTGGAAATTTTTCTGGATTCCATATTCCATTTACCATTTCATATATAGCTGGATTGTCTTTTGTTCCTTTGAAGTAATTTTCTGAATTTCTCGGTATATGTATTTGTTTTATTCCTTCATCTAATTGTTTTTTTATTTTTTCAGCTAATGTTTTATCTGGTGTTGCAGCCATTATTTCTATTGCTGTTTTGAATTTTAATAATGATGTTTGTATGTTTTTGTCTATTGTTAATATTTTTGATGTTGTTAATGTAGGTGTTTTTTGATGTTCTCCAAATAATTTTTTTGGTACTGTTTGTATTTTTATTTTATGTTCTTTACCATCGGCGAATTTTGTTATGTTTAATTGTCTATGGTATGGATTTATTTCTCCATATGGAAAATCGTCTATTATTACAAGACTTTCTCCACCCATCCATAGATCTAAGTATATCCATTGATCTTTTTGAGGTTTGTCTATTTTTATTGTGTTTTCAAAATATACGGGGAGTTGTTTATCATCCCATGTAAATCCTTCGTTTATGTTTTGTTTTGTTTCATCTTTTGAACTGTATGTCCAGTTGTTTAAATTTTCTCTTTTGTTTATTGTGTATGGGAGTATTTCACTTATCATTGCAAGGTATCTATCTTTTATTTGTTCTGGTTTTAAGTACATTTTTTCGCCTCCTCGTTTTTAAATGCTTGTTGATTTTCTTTTTTTTATTTGTACTGGTATTTTTATTTCTTTTTGTGTTTTTTCATTTTTTAATATTTTTATTATTGTTGATACAGCATTTTCACCTATTTGTTCAAAGTTTTGTTTTACAGTTGTTAATTCTGGATATAACATTATAGCAGTTTCTATGTCATCAAATCCCGCAACTTTTATCTGATGCGGGATGTTTATTCCGTTATATATTAATGTGTTATGAATTTTTATAGCTGTTGTATCATTACAAAAGAATATGAAATCAATTTTTTCTTCTTTTATTTTTTTTAAAAGATCATGTGTGTTTATTTCTTCTGAATCTATATTTTGTATTTGTTTTCCATATTCTTCACAGAATCCTATATATCTACTTTTTACTGATTGTATTTGAAAGTCTCCATGAGTTATGAATATTGGATTTTTTATTTTTAATTCTTTTGCATGTTGTGCCATTATTCTTCCACCTTCTTCATTATCACTCCATATCAATGGTATTTCATAATGATTGGGTAGAGGTCTGTCTACAAATACTATTGGAAAACTTTCTTTTATTAAACTTCTTAGTATTCCATTTGTTAATGATGATGTTGTCGGTTGTAATATTAGTCCATCTATTTCTTTTTCTAATAAGTCTATTATTAGTTTTTCTTCTTCTTTTACATTGAATGAATAATCTAATGCATATGTTTTTATTCCATATTTTGATGTATTTTTTATTATTCCCCTTACTATGTCATTGTTTTGTACTATTACTCCAATTTTTTTTCTTGAGAGTGGATCTGAACTCGTTACGAAAGAGCCTACACCTTTTAATTTAGTTATTAATCCTTCATGTTCGAGTTTTGAGAGTGCTTTTCTCACTGTCACTCTTGTGGTTTCAAACATGTCGGCAACTTCTTTTTCAGATGGTATTTTTTCTCCGGCTTTAATTTTTTCTTCAATTATTAATGATTCGAGGTAGTCATATATTCTTTCGTATTTTGGTTTCACCTTTTACACTATCCTTTCATACCTTGTATTTTTATTCCTTCTATTAGGTATTTTTGTGCTATTAGGAAGAATATTAGTGTCGGTATCAGTGATATTGTAGATGCTGCCATAGACCAGTTCCAATGTGTTTCATATTTTCCTTGAAATAATGGTAATCCAAGTGCAAGCGGGAATAAATTTTCATCGTTTAAGTATATTAATGGCATAAAATAGTTATTCCATGATCCGACAAATTGTTGTAATGCTATAAGAAATAATATTGGTTTAGATAATGGTAACATTATTTTTCTGAATATTGTAAATTCACTTGCACCATCTATTCTTGCCGCTTCTAATAAAGCATTTGGCACGGTTTTAAAGAATTGTCTTAACAAGAATATGAAGGCTGGTGTTCCTGTGAATGCGGGTATTATTAATGGTAAATATGTGTTTATCCAACCAAGTTTACTGAATATAACGAATGTTGGTATCATTGTCACTACCATTGGTAGCATCATGGTTCCAAGCATCATGTAAAAGAATATATTTTTGCCCCACCAGTTTATTTTTGAGAAACTATAGGCTATCATGGGACAACTTATTAATGATCCTATAACACATCCAAATGTTATTATAATACTGTTACCAAAATATTTCCAAAATGGAAAGTAATTTGTAGCCTGAACATAATTGTCCCATATTGGTTTATCTGGTAACCATTGTGGGGGAAATGCCATTATTTCGGCATCTGTTTTTAAAGATGTTGTTACCATCCATATTAATGGTAATGCATATATTATACATACTAATATGGTTATTATTCTCATTATATTTATTCTTGTTTTTTCTTTTGTTTTGGCTTTCATATATGTCACCTCTTATTTTTATCCAAAATAATTTACCCATTTTTTTGATGTTCCAAAGTATATTAATGTAAATACTATTGCTATTAGGAACATTATCCAAGCCATTGCTGATGCATATCCCATGTTCATGTATGAGAAAGCTTGTTTATAGAGGTACATTGAATATGTTAATGATGCATTATTTGGACCACCTTTTGTCATAAGCATAGGAAGATCGAATATTTGTAATGCTCCAAATGTTGCTGTTATTAAATAGAATAGAATACTTGGTGTTATTAAAGGTAATGTTATTTTCCAAAATTGTTTCCATCTCGAAGCTCCATCTATTGATGCAGCTTCATATAGTTCTTTTGGTATGTCTTTTAGTGCAGCCATCATTATTAATGCAGTTCCACCAGCACCCCATTGAGATAGTAGTATTATTGTAGGTTTTACCCAATTTGGATCATTTAACCATAATGGTCCTTCTATTCCGAATTGTGCCAATAGATTGTTTACAAATCCAAGATATGGATGAAAGAAAAATAATGATATTACAGCAAATGCATATCCAGGCACTATACTTGGAAAGTATGTTAATGCCCTGTATGTTGCAACTTCTTTGAATGGCTGTACTAAGAGAATTGCAAGACCTATTCCCACAATTAAACCCACTGGTACAAGAAATATTGTATAGAATAATGTGTTCGTTATTGATTTTAAAAATATATTATCCTGAAACATTTTTATGTAGTTTGAAAATCCTACAAATTTAGGTGTGTCTGTTATATGATACTCTGTGAATGAGTAGAATAAAGATGCACATATAGGATATAGTACAAATACTAAGAATCCTATGAGCCATGGTAATGCAAATAACAGTCCTATTGTATTTGTTCTTGTACGGCTTTTCATTTTTTTATCACCTCAGGTTTATATCTGAAGAAGAGCCCTCTCATTTAGAGAGCTCTTTTTCTATTTTTTCCATTTCATCATTTAATACTTTTTGTGCATGTTTTAATGTTTCTCTTACATCTGCACCATCTAATATTTGATCTCTTGCTTTTGTTAATTCATCCCATGCAAGTGATCCAATTGGTACTGCTGGTCTTGATTTTGCATATGGAAGTACATCTGTGAATGGTTTTAATGATGGATCTTTTTCTATTAATTTTGGTACAGCTTCTTTTATTGTTGGTAAGTATCCTCTGTCTACTGCATATTCTATTTGTCCTTTTGTTGACATGAAGTATATGAATTTTGCAGCTTCTAATGGATGATTTGCTTTTTTAGGTATTACCCAACCATGTCCACCTGCCCATGTTGATATATGATCTGGATCTGTTCCAGGGACTGGTGCTATTCCATAGTTTATACCAAGATCTTGTATTCCTCTTAATGACCAGTTTCCATCTACCATCATTCCCATTCTGTTTGCTTTGAATGGATTTAAGTCTCCCGCATTCATCGATATAAAAGCATCTAAACTATTTTTGTCATGGTTTTTTGCATATTCTTTTTGCCATTCAAATGATTTTATTACATTTTCATCTTCTGCAAATATGAATTTTTTTGTGTTTACATCATAAAATTCTCCACCAAAAGCCCATCCATATGTATATGGCCAACCTTGATATGCCCATGGTATGAATCCTATTTGTACTACTCTTCTTCCAATTTTTTTAGTTATTTTGTTTGCAAGTTCTTCAACTTCTTTTACTGTTCTTGGTGGTTTTTCTGGATCTCCACCTGCAGCTTTTATTAAGTCTTTGTTGTAGAACATTACTCTTGTATCTGTTTCAAATGGAAGTCCATATAATGCTCCATTAAATTCACATTCTGCTATTGCAAAATCAAAAAATTCATTTTTGATTTTTTTTACATCATATCCAGCTTTTTCTAATTGTACATCTATTGGTTGTACAACTTTGTTATAAGCTCTTTGAGCTATTACAAATCTGTCTATATAATATACATCAGGTACCTGTTGTGCAGCAACTGAAGCTATTAATTTTGTGTCATCTCCATCATTGTTTCCAATTGATGCCTGTAATCTTACTGTTATTCCAGGATTTTCTTCTTCAAAGTCCTTAACAAGTTTATCCAATACAGCTTTTCCCTTTGGATCAGTAATTCCATGCCATACTATTATTTCTGTTGAGTAGGCAAATATTACCATTAAAATTACTAATAATGAGAGTATCCCCTTTTTCATTATTAACACCTCCTAATCTTTTCATGTATATTTTTTCATTGAAACAGTTTTTATGCAAATTTTATCACGGTTGTATTTACTTATATATACATGTATATTTTTATTTAGAGGCTAAAATCTTTTGTTTTTTTATTTTCTATAATTAAATTAAAAAAGCGGAGATTTTATTGATGATCTCCGCTTTTTGTATGTTTTTTTATGAATTTATTTTTATATGTACATTTTTTACATAGTTCTTCTATTGCAATGTTTTGAGAAAAGTTGTCATATATAGCTTTAGATCTTTTTGAGTTGATTATTTCTGAAAATTCTTGTTCATTTAAGTTTCCAAGATTTATAATTCCATTTTCATCGAGACAACATGGAACAACTGTACCATCATTAAGTATTGCTACATGATCTCTTAGGCCATAGCAAAATCCTTTTTCTGTTTGTTGTTGTTCTGTTATATCTGGCCATTGAAATTCTTTATCATAATTTATATATATTTTGTCCTTTATTTTATAGTAGTCTCTTTCATTGTTTTTTATTGGTATTTGTATTTTGTAGTATTGTTCTATGTATTTTAATATTTGTTGTGTCTGTTGATTTTGTTTTCTCCATATTCTTAAAGATATGTAGCTATTTTTTGATGCATTTTCTATGAATTCAATTATTTGTTTTGTATATTGTTCAGAATTTATTTTATACGGATTTTGTTGCATATAGCTATGAAGTGATATATTTATTCTATATATTGCTGTGTAGTCTGTTATTTTTTTTGCTTTTTGTTGTATATTGTATCCATTTGTAGATAGTGTTATTTTTTTATTGTTTTGTTTTGCTATATCGAGTATTTTTTGTAATTCTGGGTGTAATAATGGTTCACCTTTTACATATAAGGTGTAATAGTCTGTATATTTGGATGTTTTTTGTATGTATTTTTGAAATTTTGATATTTCTATGTGTTTTTTTGGTCTTTTATCTATATTACAAAATGAACATTTTAAATCACATATATTTGTTATTTCTATGTATATTTTTTTGAATTTTTTATTTTTTATTTTTATCACCACTTTTTTATATGATATTTATTTTATCATATTATTATGAAAAACCGGCTTTTAGCCGGTTTTTTTGGTGAGATTTTGCATCTAATATATATATTTTCACAAGGGGATTATTCGTATTCTACTATTAATTTTTGATATATTATATCTAAGTATGTGAGGGAGTATATCATACTTCCTCTTACCATAGTTAAATCCCAGTCTGAGAAGTATTTTTCATATTCTGTTCCACTTTTGTTTATATAGAGTTTTGATATAGTTTCAAAATTTCTTTGATCTGATTTTCCATTGCCTATATCATAATGATCTTTACTTATCACTATATTGTCTGCATCTACAAGTGTATGTGCAAGTCCAAATGATACTGCATATATTTTTCCACCTGATATTTCTGCTCTGTATGTGAGTGGTAATAAATATGATTCTTGTGTCAATACTGCAAGTAATAGTTCAACAGGTATATGATCGAAGTATATTTCTTTTTTCCATAATTCTGATTCACTTATACTTTGATTTAGCATTATGTCGGAATGTGTGTATGTATATGCCATTTCTACTATGTATTGAGCATATTCTTTTATTTGTTGATTTGTTAGACTTTCATTTGGAGTTATTTTTGGATATGTTTTTCCAGATTCTGTATAATCTTGTCCATAGAATTTTAACCATACATCCCAAAATCTTCCCTTTTCTGATGTGTATTTTATTATTTGTTCTACTTTTTCAGTTAACATTTCTTTTTTATCGAAATTTGTTATTTTCTTAGGATTTAATTCTTCAAATGTTCTATCTGTACTTTGAGGTTTTACTGGTACTTCTTGATCTACATAGTCTATTAACCAATTTGTTGATGATCCATCATCTGCATTTTTTATTATGTTTCCAACATAATTTCTTAATCTAAAATCAGTTGGACTTAATCTTTCTCCAAAGGCTTTACTTATTGTTTCATCTAAGGTTATTTCATTCATGAAGTATTGATAGTATGCAAGTACTTGTTTAGTGTTATGCATTTGTGATTCTTTTTCTTTTAACTCTTGATATGAACATTCAGCACCTTGATTATATGCTGCATATATCAGTTTTACAAGTTCATTTCTTGAGTTTGTGTTCAATTTTGAGAACTTTATATCATCTTCATATTTCTTTAATTCTTTTTCGTTTAATATACATGAGCTTAATAAGATTAGTATACTTAGAGTAAGTAATATGTACAGTATTTTTTTCATTTATATCCTCCATTTTTATATTTTTTATCTCTATATATTATTTCTATTTATGATTTGATAACCCTTTTACGGTTTTTTTGTTTTTTCTTTATTTTTTTGCTTTTTGATTTGTTTATCTTTACTTTTTGTTTAGATATAATTTATATTTTTTTAATATATTTTTTTTGGACAATTTTAAGCATTTAAAGTCGAGATATTTTTTTTGAATAATGTAAGATTCTTATAAGCATGAGGAGGTTTTGTTTATGGAGTGGACTGAATGTATTAGTAAGGCTATTAATTATATAGAAGATAATATTACGGAAAATATTTCAATTGAAGATATTTCAAAGCATGTGATTATCTCTCCTTTTTATTTTCAAAAAGGTTTTGCAATGCTTTGTGGATTTACAGTTGGTTCTTATATAAAGAAACGTAGATTAACGCTTGCCGGCAGCGAATTAGTTTCTTCTGATAAGAATATTATAGATATTGCTTTTAAATATGGTTATGATTCACCCGATAGCTTTACAAAAGCTTTTACAAGATTTCATGGTGTTACTCCAACTTCTGTGCGAAATGGAGAAATTATGATTAAGTCTTTTGCTCCATTGAAAATAAAATTTGTATTAGATGGAGGTTATATTATGGATTATAAGATTGTTGAAAAAGATGAATTTACTATTATAGGTGTTTCTAAGGTTTTTAAATACAATGATGCAGAAAGAGAAGTTCCAAAATTTTGGAAAGATTTTTATGAATCTGGAAAGAGTAAAGTTATTACAAGTATGTATGGTATTTCTATAGATGAAAATATGAATGGAGATGAATTTGAATATTTAATAGCCGATAATTATAATCCTATTGATGATATTCAAGATGGTTTTGTTACAAAAATTATTCCTAAAAGCACTTGGGCTATTTTTGCAGAAGTTAATGCTATTGGTACTCCAGCTCCAGGGTGTACAGAACTTCCTGCAAAGTATAGGTTTTCACAGTATTTGAATTTGTTATGTGGTCTGAAATAATTACTTTGCAATAATGTTGGTGCAAGCCCAAAAGTAGCTCCATTCATAGCATTGAAATTGCTTTCAAAATTATTTGGTGTATATATTTTTTCTACTTCTACTAAGTTTTCTATGTTTTCAAGTCCTTTTTTTGTTTTTATTTTGTCATATATTATTTTTTTGTATTCATTTATTTCATCTGAAGTCCATTTATGTCCTCTCGTTTTTAATTCTGGTACTGGTGCAAGTACATATAATGTTTCTTTATCTTTTGGAGCGAGTGTTTCATCTATTTTAGTCGGTATATACATATATATTGAAGGTTCTTTTGGATCATTTCCATTGAATATGTCTGATATGTTTTTTTCAAAGTCTTCTGCAAATATTATGTTATGGAGTCTTGTATCATCACTTATTTTTTTGTTTAATCCAAGATACATTAAGAAACATGAGCATGAGTAATCCATATTTTCTATTTTTTTGTTTGTGTATTTTCCTCTATTTTTTTCATTTTTTATTAGATTTTTCATAGCATAAGGGAAATCTGCATTTACAATTATATAGTCTGATTCTATTACTTCTCCATTTATAACTATTGCTTTTGCTTTATTATTTTCTATTATTATTTCTTCTACATTTGATTCTAAATGTATTTTTCCCCCAAGTTCTTGAAATAGTTTTGCCATAGCTGTTGCCATGGTGTACATTCCACCTTTTATATACCATACTCCATATATTGTTTCTATCATAGGTATTATTGTTTATATTGATGGACCATTATGAGGTGATATTCCTATATAAAGTGTTTGAAAACTTAGCATTTTCATTAGTCTTTCATCATCTACATATTTTGATATTTCATTGTATGCATTGTTAAATGTTTTTAATTTTAGAGCATTTAAGAGTGTTTTTGGATTATAGAAGTCTTTTGCCGATCTGAATCCTTTTTCTTGTATTTGATACATTTTTCCACCTATTTTGGGATTTTTTTCAAAGATTTCAACATCATATCCATTGTTTTGAAGTCTTATTCCTGCTGCTAAACCTGCTGTTCCTGCACCAATTATTATAACTTTGTTTAACAATTTTAATCCCTCCCTGTCCCCTGTATTCATTTTTTGTTTTAATTTAAAGAAAACCTCTCTAATTTGAGAGGTTTTTAAAATTCTTTTAAGAAATGATCTATAAATTTTTTGTCATATATTATCCATTTTATTTCTTTTATATGTTCAGGATTTTGATTATCAAAGTTGTCTACAGCTTTTTTATATTGTTTTACAGCTTTTTCAATTGGATATCCAAATATTCCAGCCGATATCGCAGGGAATGCTATAGAATTTAATTGTAATTCTTCAGCTCTTTTTAATGAGTTAAAAATTGCCATATATAAGTATTCTGCTTCATCTTTGCTTCCACCATACCATATCGGTCCTACTGCATGTATTACATATTTTGAAGGTAAATCGCCAGCTGATGTTACACCTACTTCACCTGTTCTTATTTTTCCTTTTTCTTTTATGTATTGATCTGATTCTTTTTGAAGATTTCCTTTATCCGATATTATTTTTGCAACACCACCACCATGTTGTAATGTTGAGTTTGCAGCATTTACTATCGCATCTGTCTTTTCAATTGTTATATCTCCAATTATTATTTTTATTATGATATTTTTAAGTTTTATTGTTTTTATCGTTTCGTTCATATTTAATCCCCCTTTTAGAATTTTAATTACATATCTAATTCTATTATATCATTTTTTTAGTTTTGATTTTTAAGGGGATTTATTGTATTTCTTTTAATAGTATTTTTAATTTTACATATGTTTGTATATCGGGAGTTTCTATAAGATTTTGACATAATTCTGATATTTTTGTAAATCCTATTTCTTTAAATATTTTTGTATAATATTTAAATTCTTTTATAAATTCAGGGTTTAGTTTTTCTATATTGTTTATTCCTATTTCTGATATTTGTTGTAATAGTTTATTTAATTGGATTATTAATTGTGTATTATCCATTTTTTCCTCCATTGATATTGATTTACAGTAAAGTAAATCAAATAATCACTTCTGCTTCTATTTTTCTTTCATTATTTTGAAATTTCACAAGTATTTTGTCTATATTTTTTGTTTTTAGCATTTTTTCCATAATGTTTTTTTGTTCTTCTGAGTAGTTATAGTATATTGTTGTTTCTTCTATTTGTAACTCTATTCTTTGTTTTATTTCATTGAATTTGAACATTTTATTTTGAGGATTTTTTATTATATGATATTGAATATTTTGTTTTATATATTGTTTTTTTGATTGTTCTATTGTTTTGATATATTGATCTATATCTATTTTATTTTCTATTATTTGTATTTCCATTTTGTTTGAATTTAATATTTGTGTTTGATTTTTTATTTGGACCATTTGAAATTAATAATGAATAATTCCAAGAATATTTTAAATCGGCTTCATTTGTACCTATATTGCCTTGTATTGTGTTCAATGAATCATTACATATAGCAGCAGTTAAAAGTTCGCTGAGCATTGTTTTAGCTGTTCCTGGGACACCTGTTAACAGTAGTCCCCTGTCTGTTGCAAGTGTAACTATTGATCTTTCTACTATGTCATCATTTCCATATATTTTTTTGCTTATTTGTAATTTTTCATCTCCAAGTATGAATTTTTTTACAGATAATGGAGACATTTGCCACCCTTCTGGTTTGTCTTCTTTTTCATTTTTTATAAGTTTTTGTATTTCTTCTTTGTATTGTATTTCCATTGGTTGTTTTATTATTTGCATTTATGCACCTCTATATAATATTAGTCAAGTAGTAATTTTTACCACTTGACTAATTATTTTATTTTATTACTTCATCTAATTGGTTTAATACAGCATTTAGAAATTTTTTGTCTACATTTTTTATTTTATATGTATTATTTTCGTTTAGGTCATCATATAAATAGGATCCTCTTTCTATTTCTTCTTTTTTATAGAATGCAAGTTCTTCTATTTCTGTTGTTTCATCAATTCCACCTATGTATAAATCAGAACCATGTATTTGTGCTCCATATTTAAGTTCATCAAATTGTAGATGAAATCCACTATATCCACCACCATCGGTTATTGAATTTTTACTCCATCCCAATTTTTCTAATCTATTTATTAGGGTTGCAACATACATTTTTTTACCTTTATATCTTTTTAAAAAGTGTTTTTCTTGTTCTTCTTGAGTTAATTTTATTAGTTTTATGTTTAATTGATTTACAGGTTGCTCTATTTCATTGTCTTGTAAATTTTCTTTCCATTCATTTATTTGTTTTTCTGTTATATCAAATGGATGTATTAGTACTATTTGATCTTCTGATTTGAGTTTTATTTGATCATATTCTTGGTTTTCGAATGTTCCATCTTCCATATATCTGAATGTTTTTTGTATTTTTTGATTTTGGTCTATTATTCCCCATATAAGTCCTGTTGCAAATATATGCATTATTGGATTGTCTTTGAATACTTCTTTGAATGTTTTTGAATTCCATTTTCTTGTTATGAATATTGCTCTTTCTAATCTTAATTTTTGAGATTCTATAACCGTTTTTAATTGTTTTTTTAGGTTTGTAAATTCTTTTTTTGTTGTTTTTGCTATTTGTTCATCATCAGATTTATTTGGTTTTGGAAGAGTTTTTAATTTTTTTCCTTCTTGATCATATATTTGTATTGTTAGATCTTTATTTAATTTTCCTATGAATTTTCTATTTCCATAATTTAGTTCTATTTCACCTTTTGTATTGAATCCAAGATTGGGTATTACTTTATCTGAGAGTTCTTCAGAGGTTAATCCCATATTTTTAGCTGCTATATAAAAGTATTCTTTTGCAGTTTCTTTTACTTTTTTGTGTTTGTATTTTCTACTTATTGTATCGAGTTGCATCAGTGCATAATCACTTCCATGAAATGATAATGCTTTTATTCCTTCCGCTGCTATTGCACCTCTCATATTTAAAGCCCAATCGTCTATTTGTTTTTTGAATTCTATTATGAATTCATCATCACAGTTATAAACAGCAAATACCATAGCCATTTTTTCTTTTGCTTTTGCTCCATTGTTTTGCCATATATTGTATACATATCTTCCTAATGTGTTTAAATCATTTTTAGATAATTTTTCTTTTATTTCATTTGCAAGTAAAGGTAGTTCCACTTTTGGACTTAAAAGGAATGAGGATATGTAATATTTTATAACTATTTCATCTATATATTCATTTTTTTGTTCATATTTTATTTTTGGTATATCTATTATATTTAATTTTTCTAATTTTTTATCTATTATTTTTGGATTGTATAATTCTTTTATCAGATTGACTATTGAATTGTTTTTTGTATCGAATTTGTTTATTTTATTGTATGTTATAAGATATTCTAATTCTTCTTTGTTTGCTTTGGGTAATTTTTGTTTTGAAAGTTTTTGTAGTTCTTCATCATATTCATTTTTTCCTTTTAAGTTTTCTATTATTAAATCTCTGATTTTTTTGGATTTTGAATTTAATGATTCAACTATTATTTTTTTGTTTATTATTGGTTTTTTTATGTAGTAATTGAATATATCTTTGTATATTATATAATTTGTATTTTTGTTTAATTTTTTTTCTAATAGTTCATTTTTTTCTATGTATTCTAAATAATCTTTTTTTATATCATCACTTAAATTTTGAACATGTATCCAATCACTTTCTATTAAGTTTATTATATATTCTTGATTTTCACCTATTGATATTATTTGATCTATTACATTTTTTGATTGATATTTTAGTCCTATGATGTTTAATATGTATTCACTTAAGTGATAATTTAGTTTTATATAATTTCCACATATATTTGATTCTTCTAATAATAAGTAAGCTGATATTTCAAAATATAATGAGTATGATAAATCATGTATGAAATAAGATATTTTTTGATAATCATGTTCTAATATATTTTTTGTTTTTAATAATTGTTTTATTTCTTGATATTCTTTTTTTTCTTTTAATGCTTTAAATATATTGTTTATAAATTTGTCTTCAAAATATTTTATGTGTTTTTCTGTTTTTATATTTAGATCTTTTGCTTTTTTTATTAGGTATGCATGTATTATTAGTGTTTTTATCATATCTTCTTTTTTGTCAAAAGTTTTTATTATTTCTAATAGTTGTTCTATATATTCTTGATTTATCTGATGATTCATAAGTTCTTTTAATATCTTTTTTTCACCATAACTGAATATTATTACATTTTTTAAGAATGTTTTTAATAGTTTTTCATTTAATTTCATTTTTGTTGATAAGTCATTGAATTCGTTCATATAAAAATTCATTCTTTCTATTGAAGAATATGAGATATTTGAATATATTGAGTATATTGTTGTTGAGTGATTTATAAATATTTGTTGTATTTTTTCTTCTATTTCTTTTCCATGGATTTTGTTTATTTTGTATAATGTGTAAGTTATCAACATGATGAAATCTTTTTGTTTGTTTATTTTTGATAAATTTATAATTTTTTTTATTTCATCTAAGTATTTTTCATTTTGATCATGTATGTATTTTATGTATAATATTTGTATTTTTAAATCGTTTGAATTTGTTGTATTATATATTTTATCCATATTTTTTATATGTTTTTTATATTCTTTTTCATCATTTAAATTTTTTGGAATTTCTTTGTTTATAAGTATTTGTTTTGTATATTTTATTGTGTTAATTATTATATTTAAATATGTGAAGAATGTTTCATCTGTTTTTTCTATATATTCAATATCTAGATTTTCATTGCTTTCTTTCAATATTTCTAAAGCTAAGTCTACATCATTTGTAATTAAGGAAAGTATTTTAAATACTTTGTAATAGTTTTCTTTTAATTCTTCTTTTGGAGTGTATAAGAAAAAATTGAAGTATGAAAAATTTGTATTTGTTTTTATCTTATTTTTAGTTTCTATGAAATTTTCTGAATTTTTGTAGTATGATTCTAATATGTTTATTTCTTCTTTGTTGAGTTTATTTTTTATTGGTTCAAAATATTTTTCTTTATAATTCAATATTAGTAACTCCCTTTTTTAATTAAAATAATTTGTTCATGTTTATCTTTTGTTCTTTTTTTTGTTTTTCATTCAATTTTTTATAGCAGTCTCTACACACAGCTATATATTTATCAAATCCACCTATATCTATTTCTCCACCATTTTCAATGGTTTTATAAGATATAGTTCCTGTGTATTCTCCACATTCGTGACATACTGCTTTTTTCTTTATTACTTCATCTGCATATCCCATTAATATACTTGTTGTTGGAAATATATTGTTTTTAAAACTTAAGTCTAATCCTGAGCAGAATACATCTATTCCTTTATCAATTAGATTTAGTATTATGTCTTTTAATTCTTCTGATATGAATTGTATTTCATCTATAAATACTGCTTTTTCATTTCCTTCAAGTATTTTAAATATTTCTTTTGGTTCTTTTATAGGATATGCTTTTACTCTTGTATTGTTATGAGATACTATGAATGTTTCATCATATCTGTTATCTATTGATGGTTTGAAAGCTTTGTAATTCTTTTTTCCTAAATGATATATTTCAACATATGATAGTAATTCAGATGTTTTTCCAGAGTACATAGGTCCTACTATTAATACAAGTCTTCCACTTTTCATTTTATTACCCCTTTCGAATTTTTTTATTGTTTATAATTTTTATAGTCTCTTATATATATATGGTAGTAGTGATAGTGATATGATGTTGATAGTTGAAAAGTGATTCAAATTAGCTTGAATTCTTATTAAATTAAGTCTATAACTTATCAACTTATTATTATTGTTATCAACAAAAATGAGTTGATAACTTATAAGTACACTTTTGTATATTATTATCATGTTGATAGTTTTTTGTATCAACATAATTATCGACTGAGTTATCGAAAATCATGTTGATAACATAGTTATAGACATTTTTTGTTGATATTTTTTTAAATTTAAAAGTTCATAACTTATTAAATATTGTATTTGAGATATTTTTGAAAGTTATCAACTAAATCAACTTATCAACGTTGATAGTTTATAACTTAAATCTTGAATAAAAATAAAAAAAATGTAAGTATTTTATAAACTATCAAAGATTTAACCAATGTCGATAAGTTGATAAGTTTTTTTATATGTCATTTGATTAATAATTTATAAAAATTTTATTGCTATTATATTTTACAATAAAGTATGAAAAGAAACACATCATTTACATATGAAAAAAAATTCAAAAATAATTTACAATAAGTAATTTTATTCATTTTTTATTAAAAATTGATTTTTTTATTTTAAAGTTGTATAATAATATAAAGTTAAGATTATTAATTTTTTTTGAATTTTATATGTTTTGAATTAAATGAAAATTCAAAAATTAAAGAGAAAGTCATAAAAATTACTCACTAAGGAGGGATTTAAGTGAAAAAAGTACTTTTCGTGTTGGGGTTATTGGTCTTAAGTTTTTTACTTATAAGTTGTAATCCTGAAACTCAGGATAAGATTGTTGAAAACTTTTTAGTAAAAGATATTCCAGATCAACAGACACTTACCAATTATGAATTTGTTTTGAATTTAAAAGATTTTGTCGTTTATGATGAAGATTTTCCTGTAACTGTATCCAAAAAAAGTGGAGAGGGAACTTTGGATGGATATTTGTTTAAGTTAACACCTTCAGAATCAAAGACTTATGAAGTTGTTTTAACTTTTAATAGTGTTGCAGGTACAAAAGATGTTAAGTTTAATGTAAAATCATATACTAAGAATACAGAAATTATGATAAATGCTGTTGAATTTGTTTCTGGTTCTTTTAATGAAAATGTTAAATTTAGTATTTTTAATGAAAAAGAATATTTGCTTCCTTCTATGCAGTCTGTAGTAGAAGAGAATGGAGTTAAATATTATAAGGTATTAACATCTATTAATGAATCTACTGAATATGTGAATATATTAGCTAAAAAAGTTAATCATGGTCTCAGTAGAGTTCAAGGTTTAAAAGTTGAAAAGGATTCAGTTTCAAAGGTTGATATGGTTGTTATGAAATCATCTATAAATTCGAATCCTGATAATACTAAACTTGCAGATTTTAAAGTAATAATGTTTGATGAAAATGGAAAAGAAACTTTAAATGTAAATAATGGAGCAGATGTTAATGTTTATTATGATCATTATAAAAAAGGTGCTTTAAAACAATTTATAATATACTCTCCTTTACTTGATAGGATACCAGGTTCTGGAAGTATGGTTTCTGATAGATCTTCTACATATGAGGATAAAAAGATCTTTAATTTAAATACGAAACCTTATGAAGATGGAGAACATGTTCTTTATACAGTTGCATATGACCATAATAATAATAGGATAATGGATATAAAGTATGTGAATGTTACAAATAATAAAGAAGCTCTCACAAAAGACTTTATTTATAGACCTATGAATATGACAACTATAAATGCAACTACCGTTGAAAGACAGTTATATGATGTTTATTCATATACAAGAAGAATGGGTTTAGAGTTCTATTCTGATGATAATTCTATTTATTCAGAAGCAGATATGAAGGGAACAAATCTATATAATGTACTTTATTGGTTGGATTATGATTCAATAGTTAAACTTGGTGCTAATATGGTTGATACGCAAAAACCTTTAGGTTATAACATTTATAGATCATTTGATAATGGTGAAGAGAAAACTTATGAAAAGATAGGTTATGTAAGTTCTGATTTTGTTTCAGGCCTTGCTTATGACTATTATATGTACAGATTATCTCTACAATTAGATTATGCTAAATATTATTATAAACCAATGTTCGTTGATAGTTCATCAGAACTTCAACCAGGAAAAACAGCTTATTATTCTGTATCAGCTGTTTATAATGCAACAGAAGGGTATGAATCTGTACCTACATATCTTGGATCAGTTACACCTTTAGAACAATTTAATGTTGAATTGATGACACCTGCAGATAGTTCTGTTGATGTTGATAGAAATACAGCATTCATTTGGGATACTACAAATGATTTGTCTTCTGTTGATGGAACTGTTGAATATATATACAATATGTTTATTTATGATAAAACTCAAGCAAGTAATGGACTTATAACTCCACTTGAAAGTCCTACTTCTTCGGATCCAGCTTATGGCTTTGATTTATACAATATTCCTAATATAAATGGACTTGCAACTATAAACTTTACAGGAAATGTTGCAGATGTTGGAACTGGAGTTAAATGGTATAATCTTGATGAATATTCATTGAATATTACCGAATATGCTTATGATAAACTTCAAGCTAATAAGACCTATGCTTGGGGTGTAAATGTTGCATATGCCAAAGTTGAAAAAGATGAAACCGTTGTTGAAGATCAAAATTCCTCTACAAGACAAACAATAGCTCTTTCTATTGCTAATGACTATAGATTGAGAGATACAAGTTGGTCTTTAGATCCATTCCAATCATCTGAACCTGATTTGCATGCTGATTTTACAACAGGTTCATCAGATGAACAATAAAGGGGGGATTGAAAAATGAAGAAAAGCATAATTTTAATTTTTAGCATTTTGATATTGATGTTTTTGTTGAGTTCTTGTATGTTTGATAAGAAGAATAATGATGATTCAAATAGATTTAATTCTGATTCTACAGAAATAAAAACTAATATAAAACAAACTGGTGAAGAAGTAATTATTTCTTATAATGATGATTTTGATATTGAAAATTTAAAGAGTTTAGGCTTTAATCAATATATTGATTTAAAAGGAATGAAAAAATTAATAGTAAAAACTAATTATGAACCTAAAAAAGTTAAAGGAATTTTAGAAAATAATTCTGTAAATGGTGTAACAAAAATAGAACCTAATTATATTTACAAAAATGAAATGAAAGCGCCTAATTTGAATATTGAATTTGAAGATCCAGATTTAGTGAAATCACTTAATAATAATCCACTTTCAATTTATCAATGGGCATTAGATGATGAAAAAGATAAAAATGGAAATTTAATACCTGGACATTTTGATGCTGAAAATGTTTGGAAATTATCAACAGGTAGAGATGTTTTGGTTGCTGTAATAGATACTGGTGTTGATGGAAGTCATCCAGATATAAGACCTAATATAGAATTTGCATGGGATACACCTAATTCTACAGTAACTACACCTGATAAATCAAAAGCTTATCATGAACATGGAACACATGTTTCTGGAATAATTGCAGGTGTTGATAATGATACAGGTATAGTAGGTCTTGCTAAAGATGCTAAAATAATAGCGATACCTTATTTGAACGTTCCTGGTGGTATAACTTATGGTCAACTTGCTGTTGCTATTGAATGGGCAGTTGGAAAAGGTGCCAAGATTCTTCAGAATAGTTGGGGTGGACCTGGTTATGGTCAAGAATTAAAAGATATGTTTGATTATGCTTTAGAAAATGATGTATCTGTTATAGTATCTACAGGAAATACTCATATAGATGAAAATTGGGGATTCCCTAATACCATTCCTGGTATAGTTGGTGTTGGTGCAAGTGATGCAAATGGTGATTTAGCAGGATTTTCTTCAAGAGGAGATTCAGTTTCTGTAATAGCTCCTGGAGTTAAGATATTATCTACAGTAAGTAGAGGAACAGCTGGAGATTTTGAAGGTTATGCAGAAGAACCTTATCAATTTATGCAAGGTACATCTATGGCATCTCCATACGTTTCAGCTTTAGCTGCTTTATTGTATGAAAAATATCCAAATGCAACTCCTTATCAAATAAGAAAATTGATGGAAAATACAGCTTCAAATGATGGTAGCTGGAATGTTGATGATGGATATGGAGTTATAAATCCTTTGAAAGCATTAAAAGCTTCATTACCATCTGAAGAAGGAGCAAATTTTATTGTTGAAGTAACAAATTCTTTTGGTAAAGGTGTACCAGCTGCGTTTGTTTCTTTGAAAAGAAATGGCAAACCTTCATATTATGCTAAAACAGACGCAGAAGGAAAAGCAAAATTTGTTCAAATAGATCCTGATACATACGATGTTATTATTGGTGGACCTGATTATCTTGATTTGAATGCACCTAATTTGAGAATGGAAGAAGAAAGACAAATAACTGTTGATGACGTTGTTGTTGTTGATGGTGAATCAACTCAGTCTGTACAGTTTACATCAACTTTTGAAGCAGTTATAACAAAACCTCAAGCTCAAGGTGATTATACTATAAAATTAAAAGGTACCATGGGTGAAGAAATTTCAACTCATCCTATTACTGGAGATTCTGTAACTATAACAAAACCAGCTACAAGTAAATTCTTTATGGAAATAGAATCAACTAATATGCCTGAATTGCCTGCACCTAAATTAACAGACGATTTTGAAACAGGAGATTTTTCAGGTCCTACATTGGCTAGTACAGATGCAACTGTTTCAAGTTGGAAATTGGGTGGAGATGTAGATCCAGTAATAACTCCTATATTGACAGGACAAGGCTATTCTGTAGCTTTTGGTGGAAAACCTTTAAAAATTACAAATCTTACAGACGAACAAAAATCAACATTGAGTTTAGATTTAGAATTACCTGAAGCTACAAATGGATATATTTTGAATTTTATTTATCTTGTATCTACAGAAGAAGGTTATGATTATTTAACAGTATATGTTGATGGAGAAGTTAAGTTTCAAGTATCTGGTGAAAAATCTGGTGATGCTGGTGTAGCATTATCTGCTGGAGAACATACAGTAGTATTTGAATATGCTAAAGATCAGGCAACTTCTGCTGGATATGATTTAGCAGTAATTGATAATGTTTCTCTTGTTAAAATTCCAGATGATTATGAGCAGTTTAATGTTCCTGTAAGTGTAAATTTAAATGGAAATACAATTAGTTTTACACATAATTTATATAATGGAAGTACTTTAGATGAATTTGAAACAAAAGATGCTTATTGGACTGTTTTCTAATTATTTAGATATATAATTTGTTAGGGGAGATTTTATCTCCCCTTTTTAATTATTATTTAATTATTTTTTATATAATTTAATCGATCGGAGGTGAGATCATGGATATGAAATTGATTTTTTTGATCGGTGGTGTTGTCGTTTTATTAGGGGGATTGGTTTTTTTGGGTAATTTAAAAGATGATAATAGTGATAATTTAAAAAAAGAAAACCCTAAGGTTAAGACTTTTGATGTTGAGGGTGATAAGTTTGAATTGAAGGATATGAATGATATGGGAGAAGTTTTGGATTTGGATTATGAGATTGTTGATAAAAAATCAAGAAGCGAATTACCTGAAATTTTAATAGATGAGAATGGTAGGTTGATAAGTGTTTGTATTGGTAAGAAAAGTACAGGTGGTTATGATTTGAGTGTTGATAAGATTTATATTAATGATGATATTATAACTGCTGAAATTAATTTAAAGGAACCTGGATCTGAACCAGTGACACAGGCTTTTACATATCCTTGTATTAGTTTTAGAATTTTGACAGAACTCGATAAGGGTAGGTATCAGATAAAGGTTATTTTGAAAGATAAGTTGATGAATCAGAATATGTTTAAATTTTTTGATTATGAATAAAATTAAAACGGATAAGTTTATAACTTATCCGTTTTTTATGAGTTTATTTTTCAATTATTTTTAAACAATTGTTTTGAATTTTTTTAAGACTTTTTTTTAAGTTATTTTTTTCATCTTCATTAAAATCATTTAAAATTAATTCTTCTGTTTTTTCTTGCAAAGGCCATAGTTTTGAAAGTATTTCTTCCCCTAAAGGTGTTATTGCGATTTCTTTTTCATGATCAATTATTAAATTTTCTTCATATAATTTTTTTAGGAAAAATTCTAATTTTTCATCAAAATATCCAAATTGCTCTTTTATTTGTTCTTTTGATATTTTATTTTCTCTTTTTAAAACCATTAAAAAAATAATTTGATCTCCTGTATAATCACTTACTTCTTTCAGCTTTATATTAAAAGCTTTTCTTATTAATTGTGAAGTTACATTTATTTCTCTTCCAAGAGTTGAAATTATTTTTTCTGATAACATGGTTAAGATCTCCTTTAATTTTAATTCATAAATACTAATACCAGAAGCTACCCCAACATTCAATGATTCTATTTCATTTGACATAGGGATTTGAACGATATGATCTGCAGAATTTAAAACTTCTTTAGATATTCCTGAGGTTTCATTACCAACTACTAATACGATAGGTTTTTTTTCTAATTTTAAAGTAGATTGTAGTGATTTTCCATGTGGACTTGTTGCAATAATTTGATATCCATTTTCTTTTAAGTATTTTATAACATTTTTTGATGAATTAAATCTTTGAAAATTAACTTTAAAAACAGTACCTCTTGAAGCATCTATTGTTTTAGGTGTGTAAGGATCAAAATCTTCATTAGTATTTAAATAATTATTTATACCATAAGCTTTGCCAGTCCTTATAATTGTTCCAATATTTCCATAATCTTTAACATCATCGAATAAAATAGCGAAATCTTCAATTGGTTTTATTTTTTCATTTTTTTTAGTTATCCCAATACAAGGAAAACTATATTTTGTATTTGTAATTTTTTTCATTATTCCATCAGAAGTTTTATATATTTTTTCTGTATATAATTTATAGTTTTCGAAATCTTCAAACTCATTTATTATTATATACTCGATTTCTAATTTTGAATCTTTTGCCCATTTAATTTGTTCTATACCTCTTAATTGTATTTTTTCAGAATTAATTCTATTTTTAAATTTTGATAGTTCTTTTGCTTCTTGAATAATAGGATTTTTAAGTTTTTTAATAAGTTCGATCAATCTTTTTTCCTCCAATAAAAATAAAAATTCAGCTATAATAATTTTAACATTATTATAGCTGAATGATTTATTATTTTAAAATAGATTTTTGTTAAAATATAATAACTTTTTTATGAATTTATTTTTGATATTATTTCTTCTCTTGTTGGTATAGATGTTTGAGCACCTTTTTTTGTGACTGAAATTCCTGCCGATACTGCTGCGAATATTAGACTTTTTTCTATTGAATTTTTGTCTGAGAGTGCTGATACAAATGATCCATTGTATATATCTCCTGCTGCAGTTGAATCTACTGCTTTTACTTTTATTGATTTTATTGTTGATAATTGATTTTTTTCATCTATTAATAGACTTCCTTTTGATCCCATTTTCATTATTAGATTTTTTACTCCAGTTAATTTTTTGAATAATAATCCTTTTTCTCTAAGGTCTAAATCTATTTTATTTGAGACTTTTCTGAATAAATATTCAAATTCTGTTTCATTTGGAGTTAGAAAGTCTATATCTTTAAGATTTTCTATATTTGTTGCTTCTTTTGGTGCTGGATCATATATTATTTTGATGTTTTTTTCTTTTAGTTTTTTTATTGCATAGTTTATTGTTGTTTCTGGCATTTCGTTTTGTATCATACAGTATTTTATTTTGTCGGAATATTTTTCTAAAAAGTTATCAACTTTTTGTGTTGATATTTTATCATTTGCTCCAGGATGTATTATTATTCTATTTTCTCCTTCTTGTGAGACCTCTATATAAGCTCTTCCTGTGTTGGTGTCTTTTTCTATGCAGTATCCTTTTATATTGTTTTTTTTGAATTCTTTTTCTATTTTTTTACCGTATTCATCATCACCAATAACTGTACAGAAATATACTGGATTTTTTGTCAGTTTTGCCGCAGTTATTGCTTGATTGGCTCCTTTTCCACCAAAATTTGTATCTATTATATCTGATTTTTGTGTTTCACCAGGTGCGGTGAAGTGGTGTACACTTAGTACTATGTCTATATTTGTACTTCCTATAACTCCTATCATTTTTTTCCACTCTCCCGTTTATAGTTTGAATTTTTCTATCATTTCGGTTAGTTCAAATACAAGTTTTGAAAGGTTGTTTGATGATTCAGCAATTTCTTCATTTATATTTGTTTGATTTGTTGCTATTTCTTGTACTTCATCTGATGTGTTTATTGATTCTATTATCGAATTTTTTATTGAGTCATTCGATATTTTTACTTTTTGACTGTTTTGATTTAGTGTTTTTATTATTTCATTTTGCGTTTTTATTTGTTGATTTATTTTTTGTATAGAACTTAATATTTCTTCAAATGTTTCATTGGTATTGTTTATTATTTTTATTCCCGATGATACATCATCTACAGATTGTTTCATGGAGTTTTGAATTTTATTGGATTGTTTTTTGATGTTTTCTACTATTGAATTTATTTCTTTTGTGGCTTTGGATGCATCTTCTGATAGTGTTCTTATTTCTTCTGCAACTACTGAGAATCCTTTTCCGAATTCTCCAGCTCTCGCTGCTTCTATGGATGCATTTAATCCAAGTAGGTTTATTTGTTGTGATATGTTTTCTATTCTGTCTACTATTGATCCTATATTGTTTGTTAAGCTTGAGAATTCTGTTATTAATTTGTTTGAATTTTCTGTTGATTGATTTATGTTTTTTATTTGATTTATTGATTTTTCTATATTATTTTTTCCTTTGTCTGATGATGTTAGTATTAAATTTGTGTTTTGTTCTATTTTTTGTGATTGTGTATTTAATATTTTTATTTCATCTAAGAATTCTTCTAAGGTTGATTCAGAATTTTGAATTTTTTCGAGTTGTGTATCCATGGCTTGTTTTATTTTTTCTATGTTGTTTGAAACTATTTTTGAGTTTGCACTTCCTTCTTGAGTTGCAGATGAAAGTTCTTCACTGGATGATGATACTGTTTCTGAACTTTGTTTTATGTTTTCTATTATTATTGATATGTTTTTTATCATTTTGTTGAAGGATTGTGCAAGTTGTCCTATTTCATCTTTTCTTGTTTGTTCTATTTTTTGGGATAGGTCTCCATTTGATATTGATTGAGTTATTTTTACCATGTTTTTTATTGGGTTTGTTATTGTTCTCGTTATTATTATAGCTATTGTTATAACTATTACTATTATTATTATAGCTATTATTAGTAATTTTTGTATGAATGAATTTAGAGTTTTGAAAGCTTCGTTTTTATCTACTTGAGTTGTTATTGTCCATTTTTTGTTTTCGTCTATGTTCAAAAGAGAATTTGAGGTTATTAATTCTTGGGAATTGGTGTTTGTTTGTATTTTTTCATTTATTTTTTGATTTTTATAAGGTGTTTTTAGAATTGAGTTTGAGTTTGTTATATAGCTTGTATATTTTTTGTTTTCTGTATTTTGTATTATTTGATTTATTTTTTGTTCGGGTATTTCAAGCATTACCCATCCTGCAAATCTTCCATATGAGTTTATTGGAGATATTATGTATATATAGTTTTGATTTTGTATTTTTATATAGTCTGATATGTTTGTTTTTTCTTGTGATATGTCTAATAGTTGTTTTATTGTTTGATTTGTTTCGTTTATGTTTTGATTTATCATTTCATTTTGTGTCGTATTGTATAGTATTTGACCGCTTTTTTCTATTAGTATTATATCTGAATATTGATAAGATGTTATATAGTTATCGAAGAAGGGTTTGAAGTCTTTTAATGCATTTTGATAGGAGCTGCTTTCTTTTCCACCAAGTCTTAATCCACCTTTGAACATAGTGAAAGCATCTTGTGTTTCTTTTATGTTTGTTATGTGGTTTATATCTGTTTTAGCTTTGTTTAATATGTTTTCTATTTTTTGTAATTTTTCATCATTTATTGAGTTTAATGTTTGATATGTGTCGTTTTTTAATATTTCGCTTGTTTCGGTGTATTGCATATATATTAGTAAGGTTATAGGTATTATAGATATTATTAGGAATGATAGTAAGATTCTTGTAAATAATTTCATTTTCATGCTTTTACACCCCCGCTTTTGACATTAAGTCGATAGCGGAGCTAAAAATAGCTCCGCTTTTTATTTATTTTACAAGTTTTAAGTCAACAGGGAAGTATACTGTCATTGTGTTTAGATATTCTACTGCTTTTGTTACTGCGAGTCCTCCCATTTTTTCTGGTTGTTGGGCTATTGTTGCAGCCATTTCTTTGTTTTGAACAGATTTTATAGCATCTGGTACTGCATCAAAACCTACTACTACTACATTTTTTAGTTTTCCAGCAGATTTTAAAGCTTCTATTGCACCTAATGCCATTTCATCATTTTGAGCAAATACTGCATTTACATCTGGATTTGATTGTAATAGATTTTCCATTACTACTAATCCTTCTGCTCTGTTGAAGTTTGCTGTTTGTCTTGCTACAACTTTTATATCTTTGTATTTTGATATTCCTTGATCGAATCCTGCTCCTCTATCTCTTGCTGCAGATGTTCCAGGTATTCCTACTAATTCTATTACTTTTCCCTTTTGATTTAATTTTTCTGCTATAAATTCAGCAGCCATTGCTCCACCAGCTATATTGTCAGAAGCTATATGTAATAATACTTTTCCACCATTTGAGCCTCTGTCTACAGTTATTACTGGTATATTTGCATCGTTTGCTTCTTCAACTGATGATGCTATTGCATCTGAGTCTGTAGGGTTTATTATTATTAGATCTACTTTTCTTTGAATCATATCTTCTATATCATTTAACTGTTTTGCAGGGTTATCTCTTGCATCTGCAACTATTAGATCTATATTTAATTCTTCAGCTTTTTCTACTGCACCATCTTTTAATGCTACAAAGAAAGGGTTGTTGAGTGTTGATACGGATAAACCTAATGTGAATGAGAATCCAATACTCATGATGAGGGTTAAGGCTAATAATGTTAATAATGTTTTTTTCATACTGAAAACAACCTCCTTATATTAGTCTTCTTTTTCAAGAAGTACCGCTATTAGTATTATTACTCCTTTTACTGCATCTTGATAGAATGGAGATACGTTTAACAAATTCATTCCATTGTTTATGGTTCCGAGTAGCAGTGCTCCAAATAATGTTCCAAATACTCCGCCATATCCACCAGCTAATGAGGCTCCACCTAGTACAACGGTTGCTATCGCATCTAATTCATAACCTGTTCCAAATGTTGGTTGAGCAGAGTTTAGTCTTGCTGTAAGTATGATTGCACTGATTGCTGAAAATAATCCACTTATCATATATATTATTATTTTGTATTTGTCTACATTTACTCCAGATAGTTTTGTAGCTTCTTCATTTCCGCCTATTGAGTATGTATATAGTCCAAGTCTTGTTTTTTTGAGTATATAATAGGTTATGAAGAATACTATGAACATTATTATTATAGGCATTGGTATTCCAAGAAAGTCACCTCTGCCAAGAAATCTGAATCCTGAACTGAATCCTGATATCGGTATTCCTTCAGTGAATCCAAGGGTTAAACTTCTTGCTATTGCCATCATTGCGAGTGTTACTATGAATGGTTGTATTTTTCCTTTTGATATTATTATTCCATTTAATGCCCCTATTGCTGAACCAACTAATAAAGCAACTATTATTCCAAGTATTGGATTTCCAGCTTTTACAATACTTGCCATTATGACTGCACTTAATGCGAATGTTGATCCAACAGATAAGTCTATTCCACCAGTTAGTATTACAAGTGTCATTCCAAATCCAATTATTGATATTATCGATGTTTGTCTCAATATGTTTGTTATATTGTATATGCTTAAAAAGCTGTCAGATATTATGGATAGTATTATAAATATTCCTATAAAACCAACTAAAGCTGGATTTTTTCTTAAGAATGTTAAAATTTTATTTTTTGTCATTTTCTGTCAACCCCGTTCCTGCTTTTAGTATTTTTTCTGGATCCATATCTTTGGAGTTTATTATTCCAGATACTTTTCCTCTGTGCATCACCATAGTTCTATCGCATAGTCCAACTATTTCAGGAATTTCTGAAGATATTAGTATTACTACTATTCCCTGATTTGCAAGTTGATTTATGAGATTGTATACTTCTATTTTTGCACCAACATCGATTCCTCTTGTTGGTTCTACGAATATTGCAAGTTCAGGTTGTCTCATTAAGTATTTTGAGATTACTACTTTTTGTTGATTTCCACCAGATAATTTTTTTAATTTTTGTCTTTGATTAGGTGTTTTTATTCTGAATTTTTGAATTTCTTCTTGAGCTGTTTTTTCAGCTTTTTTCCAATTTATGGAGTATGAAGTTCCAAATTTTTTTATGTTTGGTAGTATTATGTTTTTTGTTATATCTAATCCTGGTATTATTCCTTGACTTTTTCTTTCTTCTGGAATTATTATTATTCCATTTTTTAACGCTTCTAAAGGATTTTTTAAATGTTTTATTTCTTTTGATTTTATGATCATTTTTTCAAATTTGTTTTTCATTATTCCAAAGAGTCCCATTGCAAGTTCTGATTTTCCACATCCAACAAGTCCCGTTATTCCAAATATTTCACCTTTTTGAATTTTGAAACTTAAGGGTTTTATATGATTTTCTACTTCAAAATTTTTTAGTTCAAATATTATTTCGTCTTCTATTTTATTGAATTTTGGATACATGTCTTTTACTTCTCTTCCAACCATCATTTTTATTAAAGTGTCTTTTTCATAGTTTTTTAGTTCACCAGATCCTATGAATTCTCCATCTCTTAATACTGTTACTTTGTCTGATATTTCATATACTTCATCCATTCTGTGAGTTATAAATATTATGGATATACCTTCTTTTTTTAGATCTTTCATTATTTTGAATAGTTTTTTTACTTCATGTTCTGTTATTGTTGCTGTTGGTTCATCCATCACTATTATTTTTGAATTGTATGATAATGCTTTAGCTATTTCTACGAGTTGTTTTTGGGATACATTTAAATTTTTTACTTTTTCTGAAGGGTCTATTTCAAAGCCAAGCATGTTTAAGTATTTTTTTGATTCTTGTATCATTTTTTTTATGTTTGTGTTGAATATGGTTCCTATTTTTTTGCCAAGAAATATATTTTCAGCTATGCTTAAGTTTTCGGCGAGCATAAGTTCTTGATGAATTATGGCTATACCTTTTTTTTGTGAGTCTAAAGGATTTTTGAAGTTCATTTTTTGATTTTCTAAGTATATTTCACCTGAAGTTGCCGTATATACACCACCAAGTATTTTTATTAATGTGCTTTTTCCAGCTCCGTTTTCTCCAAGTAATGAGTGTATTTCTCCTTTTTCGAGTTGAAAATCTACACTTTTTAATGCTTTTACACCTGAAAAATCTTTGCAGATTTTTTCCATTTTTAACAGCATTAGAATATTACTCCTGAGATTAACATTATATTTGAGTAAGGGCTGGCTTCTCCTGTTCTTATGAAGAATCTTGAATCTTTTGCATGTTTTTTAAATTCTTCATGTGTTAGTTCTTTTATGGTGGTTTTTATATTTTTTGTTATGTATTCATATTGTTCTTTGTTTTTTTCTTTTATTTCTGATGCTATTATTACTTGCTCTATTTCTAATTCTTTTAGAACTATTTGAAGCACCTCTTTGAAGGAGGGTTTCCCTTTGTCGAGTACTATATCGACATATTTTGATTCTTTTGGTATAGGATATCCCATATCAACTATTGTCAATATGTCGGTATGTCCCATTTTTGCAATTTCTGAGGATATTATTGAGTTGTATATTCCAGTTTTTTTCATCTTTTCACCTCATTTTCTTTTTAATACGCTGTTTCTTAGTATTAATTCGTTTTTGAACATTTTTATAGGGTTTTCTTTTACTTTTTTTTGTAATATTTGTATTACTATTTCTGAGGCCGTTCTTCCCATTTGATATATTGGTTGTTTTATGGTTGTCAATGGTGGGTTGAACATTGCACTGAATAGTATGTCATCATATCCTGTAACACTTACATCTTTTGGTACATTTATTTTTCTGTTTTTTAGACCTTGAATTATTCCATAGGCCATTAAATCGTTTGAGCATACTATTGCATCTGGTATTGTTTGAATTTTTTCTGCAATTCTTATTCCCGATTGGAATGTGTAATCAGCTTGTATTATTTGATTTTTTATTTTATGTTTTTTTGAAAAATCTGTAAATGCTCTGAGTCTTTCACTTGCTGAAAATATGTTTTCATCTCCGGAGATGAATATATATGTTTTATGATTGTTTTTTAGAAGATAATCGAGTAATGTAGTCATTCCTTGATAATTGTTTGATACTATGTATGATGAATTTGAGTTTTTTTCTATTCTGTCTATGTATATGATCGGAGTTTTTATTTTTTTGAATTTTTCAAGATTTCCAATACCAGCATATAGTATTGCATCTACTTTTTTTTCGAGTAGTAGTTTTACTATTTTTTCATCTTCTTTTTTATTATCTGAATTACATATTATTGTTGAATAGTTTTGTTCTCTTAGATAGTCTTCTGATCCTTTTACGAGCATAGAAAAAAATGGGTTTGATATATCTGGAATTATTATTCCTATTGTTTTTGTACTACCCATTCTCAAACTTCTTGCCAATGAATCTGGATAGTAGTTTAATTCTTTTATTGTTTTTATTATTATTTCTTTTGTTTCTTTTTTTACTGGTAATGTATCATTTAGTACTCTTGAAACTGTAGAGGTACTTACACCAGCTTTTTTAGCAATATCTTTTATTGTAATTTTTTTATCCATAAGTATTCATCCACCTTAATAATAATATACAAATATCATGCAATCGATTTCATAGAGGGATTAAAAAAATGAAAATACTCTATTGAATAGGTTTTTAAAGGATTGATTAATTTTAATAATGATATGCAATCGATTTCAGAATGTTTTCAAATTTATGTTATCATGATAATTTTTTGTTTTCTAAGTTATTTATATGTTATTGTGATTGATTATTTTTGTATAAGACTACTTATTTGCATTTATTTTATTTTTTCTTAGTTTTATTTGAAAATATTTTTACCATACTGTTTTGTATAGTTTCATGAGTTCTTTTGGATTTTCTATTTTTATATATTTACCATAATATGTTATTAAACCAAGTTTTTTTAGTTCATTTATCGATTTTGTTATGGTTATTCTTGATATTCCAAGTGCGTTTGCAATTTCTTGATGTGTGTATGGATATGGAATTATTTTGCTTTCTTGTGTACATTTTTGACCATGTTGTGCTATTAAAGCAATGAGAAAACCAGCTAATTTTCCAGTTGAGTCGTTTGATAATGAATTTACATAGTTTAAAGATATTATTCTAAATTTTCTTATTATTGAATGCATAAAACACCAGTATAATTCTTTGTCTGTGATTAACATTTCTTCTATTATTTTTCTGTTTACTGCGGATATTGATGAGTTTTCTTCTAATGATTTTACTATTCCAAAGGTTTTTTGATTATCAAAGAAATCCATTTCTCCAAATATTGTTCCAGCGTTTAATCTGTAAAAACTTATTTCCTTTCCTTCAGGAGAGTATACGAGTTTTTTGAAATAACCATTTGTTACTATGTATATGTGATTTGAGTCGCATATTTCAACTATTTGATTTTTTGAGTAATTTTTTTGTTTGCCAAGAGGGGCTATATAATTTAATAATTTATCCGTCATTTTTTCTTGTAATTTTTTACTGAACATTTTGTTGAACATATCAGCTTCTTTCATATTTTTCCCTCCATAGAATATTTTTTTTATTATACCATTTATTTTGTTTTTAAATAAAAAAATTAATCGAGCTAATTGATAAGCTCGATTAGATAATTTTTATATTTTAGTTTATATTTTTTTTAATATATTAATATATTTCATTAGTTGTGATATATAGGATTCTTTTTCGATTATATTTTTTATATATAGTTCATTTAAACCTTTTAGAGTCCAAAATATGATATTAGATTTTTCTGTTGATATATTGCATTTTTTTATGATATCAAAAAAATATGTATTTGATGTTTTGATAATATTTTCATGTATTATTTTTTCTTCTTTGCATGAAGGATATAAAATTATTTTTTCAAATAATGAGTATATTTTTGGGTTTTCTTTGTAAAAATCATATTCCCATATTGCATATGTTATGAGATCATCATATATATTATTTCCTTTAAATGAGGGCATATTTTTTAGTATTTTTTCAGTAGAAATATTTATTATATATTCAAATAATTCAAATTTTGAATCTATATATTTATACATGCCTCCTTTAGATATATCAACTTTTTTTATAATTGTATTTAAGGATGTATTTTTATAGCCATTTTTGGAGAATTCTTCAATAGAGATTTTTATAATTTTGTTTTGTTTTTCTTCTGATATATTATAAAAGGCTTTTTTCATTTGATTACTCCTTAAAAAAATTTATTATTGTATTTTCATAATTTTGTTTTTCTTCTGCCATTAATGCATGTCCGTATTCTGATTGGTATAATAAAGAGTTTTTTATTTCGGAGTTCATAAAAATAGCTTCTTTATTTCCTACTATTTTATCATTTTTTCCCCCTATTATTAAAGTAGGAGTATTTATTTTATGTATTATGTTTTCAGTATTATGATTTATACAGGCATTGATTTGTATTAAAAATCTTTCATAGTTTATATTGAATTTTAATAGTTTCATTAAAGGAAAGTATTTTCTTTGTTTTTTTAGTTCATTTTCTGTATATGAATATTCAGAAGAACTTTTCATGAGTTCATAACCGTTTTTTTCTTGAGCAAGTTTTTTCCAATAATTACATATATATTTTAATGTATCATATTTTCCAGTGAAAGTAACGGCTAAACATAATTTTTTTAATTTTTTTGGATGATTTATTGCAAAATATTGTGCTATTGCACCACCCATAGATGTACCTAATAGATTGAAATGATTTATATTTAATTTTTCTATAAAATTATTTAAATCATTTGCCATGTCTAAGGTACTATAATTTTTAGGCATATTTCTCTTTCTTGAAATTATATAGACTTTGAAATTTTTTTTGAATTTTTTTAATGAGTGAGAAAATATTAAACCTTTTCCTTTAACTGAAGAAAATCCATCATCGAGTCCAGGAATCATTATTAATATATTATCTCCTTTTCCAAAAGTTAAATAATCAAAAATATCATTTTTTATTTTTAATACTTTACTCATTTTATCCCTCCTTATAGAGACCGTATGGTCTCTATAAAAGTATATCATAAAAATATGATATTTCAAAATTATTTATATAATAAAAAAACCCCCTTTAAGGGGGCATTTGGATGATATTAATGGAGTTTTCCTCCAATTGTTTTTATATCATCTTTATACTTTATAGCGGCTTTTACTGCTGAGGTTAAGCCTATTATTATATCATTTAAGTTCATGTATGGTGTATTTCTTTTATCAATAACTTGTTCATTTATAAAAGGTACATGTATGAATCCACCTTTTATGTTTGGATATTTTTTGTTTATTAAATATAATAATGAGTACATTATGTGATTACATACGAATGTTCCCGCTGTGTTTGATATTGAAGCTGGAATATTTTGTAATTTTATTTCTTTGACCATTGCTTTTATTGGAAGAGTTGAAAAATATGCTGGATCACCATCTTCGAATATTTTTTGATCTATTGGTTGATTTCCTTCATTGTCTTTTATTCTTGCATCATCTATATTTATTGCAACTCTTTCAGGGGTTATTTCAAATCTTCCTCCAGCTTGTCCTATACATATCACTATATCAGGATTATGAATTTTTATATTTTCTTCGAGTTTTTGATAAGATTTTTTGAATACTGTAGGTATTTCTATTTTTATTATTTCTGAGTTTTCTATTTCATCTGGAAGTCTTTTTACAGCTTCATAAGCAGGGTTTATTTTTTCTCCACCAAATGGATCAAAACCTGTTATTAATACTTTCATTTTTTCATCTCCTTTTTTTAGAAAGCCCAATAATACATTAATAGTATATGAGTTATTAATAATGCTATTGCAATAGGAAATTGAGAGATTATAACTCTATTTTTATTTTTTGTTTGTAATATTGCTGCTGGAACTATATTGAAGTTTGCTGCCATTGGTGTCATCAATGTTCCACAATATCCTGCAGTTAGAGCTAATGATCCTGCAATTGCAGGGTTTGCACCTTGTGAATATACAAATGGTATTCCTATTCCAGCTGTTATTACTGCAAATGCGGCGAATGCATTTCCCATTATCATTGTGAATATAGCCATTCCAAGGCAGTAGGCTATTACTCCACCAAGTATGTTTCCTTGTTGTACAAAATTTCCTATTCCATCAGATATTACAGTTCCTACTCCGGCTTTTGTGAATAATGCACCAAGTGCTGTTAATAATTGTGGAAGTATGCTTGCAGCTCCTATCTGTAATAATAATCTTGAGCTATCGTATGTAAATTCTTTTGGTTTTGCTTTTGTTATAAAGAATGAGATTATTGTAGCAGCTAATGCACCAAATCCAAGACCAACTAAACCACCAAGTGAAGGTATTCCTTGGGCAACAGCAAAGGCTATTATTCCTATTGTTAAAGCAGGTATGAATATTTTTCCCCCAATTAATTTTGATGATTTTTCTCTGAATTCTTCTGTTGAGTTTATGAGTGAACCAAAAGTTACTCTTTTGGTTGCCGTTAATATACCCATTATTAGTATTAGTATTCCAACTATCCATGAGGGTATATATTTTCCAGCTATAAATATAAATCCAAATATTGACCAGAATAATGCAGTTTCTAATCTATGAGGGTGTTTTTTATCTTTTAAACTGTAAAAAGCCGCTGTTATTGATATTAGTCCAGATATTATATAAAATATTTCTAATAATGTATTTTTCATTTTTATTTACCTCCATTTTTTTTGGATAGTTTTTTTTGTATTTTTTTATCCAAAATATAATGTTGTATTACTCCGTATAAGAAAGCAAATATTGCTATTGGTATAGAAGCTTTTGCAACATCAAGAGGTTTTATTTCTATTCCTTGTTCTTGTAGAGTTGCAACTATTAGTAATACTCCACCTGCTGCAACGAATACATTTTGGCCAAAAAAGTTTCCAAGATTTTCTGCCATTGCGGAGAATCCTTTTATTTCGTCTTCTGTTTTTTCATCGATATCACCATAATTTTTTTCTGCAGCACCATATGCCATTGGATTTACAAGAGGTCTTATAAATTGTACATGACCACCAAGTCTTAATGAAAGAGCTGCTGCGAGTTCTCTTATTAATAAGTATATTGTTAAAACTCTTCCAGTTGTAACTGATTTCATATTTTTTATCATGTCTGCAGCCTTTTCTCTTAAACCATATCTTTCAAGTACCCCTATTACAGGAAGGGTTAAAAGAAATAATGACATATATCTCGTATCTATGAAGGTTTGACCTATTATACTTAATATTTCCATAATGCTAAGTCCACCTGTTAAACCAGTTATAACTCCAGCAACAAGAACTACGGCTATTGTATCTAATTTTAATATGAATCCTATGATTATTATCGCTACCCCAATCAGCGAAAGCATGTTGTTCCCTCCTTTTTTAGTGATTACGTTAATTTTGAGTTAGTATATTATTACAAATTATACCTCAATATTTTTTTATTTTTTGTAAAGTAGACTACAATGTTTTTTATTTTTTAACATAAAATTAGTTGCAATCGCAACTAATTTTGTGTATAATTTTTAAATAGTTGTAATCGCAACTATTTTGGCTTGTACGGAGGGATTTTTTATGGATGATTTGAAATATATAGGGAGAAGATTGTCCTGTTTATCGAGAAATTCACATCATGTTTTTTTGGATATAATAGGTAAATACAATCTTGGAAAGGGACAGATTCATTTTTTAATTTATTTGGTTAGAGAAGAGGATGGATTGACTCAAGAAGATTTGAGTCGGATATTGGAAATAGATAAATCTAATACTGCAAGAGCTATTAAGAAACTTATGAAAGAGGGTTATGTTGTTAAGAAGGTTGATGATAAAGATAAGAGAAAGAATAGAATTTATGTTACTGAGAAAGCCATTAAATATGAAAAACTCATCAGAAAAGAGATAATTGCATGGGAAAATGCTATAACTAAAGGAATTTCTGATGATGATATTGAAAAATTTTTGAATACTTTGGATATTATGATAAACAATATTTTAGAACTTAATAAGAGTGATACATGAGGAGTGTTTTTTATGACAGATAGAGAAAAGATGATGGAGAATGAATCTATTGGAAAGCTTCTTTTGAAGCTTTCCTTGCCAGCTACAATTGCTATGATGGTTCAGGCTCTTTATAATTTTGTTGATACTATTTTTATTGGTAGAGGAGTTGGAACTTTAGGAATTGCAGCTATTTCAATAGGATTTCCTATTCAAATGGTTGTTATGGCTTTTGGGCAGATGATAGGTATTGGTGGAGCTTCTATTATTTCGAGAAGTCTTGGAGCAAAAGATAAGGATAAAGCAGAGCTTACTTTTGGAAATATGGTTTCTACAGGTATTGCTATGGGTTTGATTATAACTATTTTTGGAAGTTTGTTTTTGGATCAGCTTTTATCTTTATTTGGAGCAACTGAAACTATTTTACCTTATGCTAAAGATTATATGCAAGTCATAATATATGGTAGTGTATTTTTTGTTTTGGGTATGATTTTTAATAATACCGTAAGAGCAGAAGGTGCTGCTAATATTTCTATGTTTAGTTTATTGATTTCTGCTGGTATGAATATTATTCTCGATCCTATTTTTATTTTTACTTTTGATATGGGTATAAGAGGAGCAGCTCTTGCAACTGTTATTTCTCAAATTATTGGTTTTAGTTTTTTACTTTTGTATTATCTTACAAATAAAGGTATTTTGAATTTTAATTTTAATCCGTTTAAATGGAATTTTAAGATCATTATCGAGACTTTTGCTATAGGTTCTTCTGCTTTTGCAAGACAGGTTGCAGGAAGTGTCATGGCAATAGTTTTGAATAATTTGTTAGCTGTTTATGGTGGAGATTTGTCTATAGCTATTTATGGAGTTATAAATAGACTTATAATGTTTACTTTGATGCCACTTTTTGGTGTTGCTCAAGGTTATTTACCTATTTCAGGCTTTAATTATGGTGCTAAGAAATTTGATAGGGTTAAAGAGGTCATGAGCCTTTCTATGATTGTTACGAGTATTTTTTCTACAACTGGATTTATTATTTTACAGTTTTTTCCACATTTTTTAATAGGAATTTTTAGTAAGGATTTGGAACTTATTTCTCAAGGAGCTCCAGCTTTGAGAATAGCTTCAGCTTGTATATGGGTAGTTGGATTTCAAGTTATAGGTTCATCACTGTTTCAGGCTATTGGTAAAGCTGGACCAGCATTGATTTTATCTATGTCAAGACAAATTTTAATTTTTATTCCTATGGCATTTTTAATGTCCAATTTATTTGGACTTTTAGGTATTTGGTTATCATTTCCAATTTCAGACGGTCTTTCAGCTCTTATAACACTTTATTTTGTGTTGAAAGAGAATAAGATAATGAAAACTAAAATAGCTAATGATCCAGTGTATTCTGAAAAATAATTTTTTTGTTATCATACCTTAACAGGGTATTATTTAATATATTTTTTTCCTGTGATATATTTTGTTTGATTGGATTTTTTTTGCAGGAGGAGTTTATATGTTTAAAATTTTATCTAATGAAATGATTGCTGAAAATATTTATAAAATGGATATTTTAGCACCAAGGGTTGCTAAATCAGCTAAGCCTGGGCAGTTTATCATTGTTAGAGTTGATGATAAAGGTGAAAGAGTACCTTTGACTATTTCAGATTTTGATTCTGAAAGAGGTTCTGTTCAGATTGTTGTTCAGGCTTTAGGTCATTCTACTAAGAAATTGGTTTCTCTTGGTTCTGGAGAGTTTGTAAAGGATTTTGCAGGACCTTTGGGAAATGCCTCAGATTTTATTTCTGAAGATTTTGAATTATTGAGAAATAAAAAAGTAGTTTTTGTTGGTGGTGGAGTTGGAGCGGCTCCAGTTTATCCACAAGTGAAATTTTTTTCTGATTTAGGTATTTGTACAGATGTTGTTTTAGGCTTTAAAAATGAAAATTTTGTTATTTTAAAGAATGAGTTTGAGAGTCTTAATGCCAATGTTCATTTTTGTACAGATGATGGTAGTTTTGGATTTAAAGGACTTGTTACTGATAAACTTGAAGAACTTATTAAGTCTAAAAATATTGATATTGTTGTGACAATTGGACCGATGATTATGATGAAGTTTGTTGCTGAACTTACAAAAAAATATGATATTAAAACTATAGCAAGTCTTAATACTTTGATGGTCGATGGTACTGGTATGTGCGGCGGATGTAGAGTTTCAGTTAATGATGAAATTAAGTTTACTTGTGTGGATGGGCCAGAGTTTGATGCACATTTGGTAGATTTTGACGAGGCTATGAGTAGACAATCTACTTATAAGGAAGAGGAAAATCATAAATGTAGATTGGATGGTGATTTGAATGTCTAAGATTGATAGAGTACCAGTTAGAGAACAGTCACCAGATATTAGAAGATCTAATTTTGAAGAGGTTTCTTTTGGTTATAATGAAGAGGAAGCTGTTTTAGAAGCATCGAGATGTCTGAATTGTAAAAGACCTATGTGTGTTTCTAAATGTCCTGTTTCTATAGATATTCCAGGTTTTATAAGTTTTGTCAAAGAGAGAAATTTTGATAAAGCTTATGAGATTTTGAGTAAATATACTTCTTTACCAGCTGTTTGTGGAAGGGTTTGCCCACAAGAGGTTCAGTGTGAGAGTAAATGTGTTTTGGGTATTAGAGGTGAACCTGTTGCCATTGGAAAACTCGAAAGATTTGTAGCTGATTGGGCTCTTGAGAATAATTTTAAAGTTGATTCTGATATAGTTTTCAATGGTCATAAGGTTGCTGTTATAGGGAGTGGTCCTTCTGGATTAACATGTGCTGGAGATCTTGCAAAACTTGGTTATGAAGTTACAATTTTTGAAGCACTTCATGAAGCAGGAGGAGTTTTGACTTATGGAATTCCTGAATTTAGACTTCCAAAAGATAAGGTTGTTAAGCCTGAAGTTGATAAACTTAAAGATCTTGGAGTTAAAATAGAAACTAATGTTATTGTTGGTAGAACTGTTACTATAGATGAACTTATTTCTGAAGAAGGTTTTGAAGCAGTTTATATTGGTTCAGGTGCAGGATTACCGAGATTTATGAATATTCCTGGTGAGAATGCAAAAGGAGTTTTTTCTGCCAATGAGTTTTTGACTAGAGCTAATCTTATGAAGGCTTATAGAGATGATTATGATACGCCTATAAAGCCTGGTAAAAGGACAGCTGTTGTTGGTGGAGGAAATGTGGCTATGGATGCTGCAAGAACGGCTTTGAGACTTGGAAGTGAAGTTTATATTGTTTATAGAAGAAGTGAAGAGGAACTTCCTGCAAGACGTGAAGAGGTTCATCATGCAAAAGAAGAAGGAATTAATTTTGAACTTTTGACTAATCCTGTTGAAATTTTATCTGATGAGAATGGTTGGGTTAAAGGTATTAGATGTATCAGAATGGAGTTGGGAGAAGCGGATTCTTCAGGTAGAAGAAGGCCTGTACCAATAGAGGGTTCTGAGTTTGTTATAGATGTTGATTCTGTTATTATGTCTATAGGTACTACACCAAATCCTTTGATATCTTCTACTACATCGGATATTGAGACAAATAAAAAAGGATGTATTATTGCAGATGATGATGGAAGAACATCTAAGAATAAAGTTTTTGCTGGCGGAGATATTGTTACTGGTGCAGCTACTGTTATTTTAGCTATGGGTGCTGGTAAGAGTGCTGCAAAAGCTATTGATGATATGATAAAAAATAAATAATAAATAATTAATATAGTGAACTGTTGGAATTTTTATTTTTAATTCCAACAGTTTTTTATTTTTAGTATAAAGGTGTATAATTTATTAAAAGTTTTGAAAAAATTTTATATAATTAGTAAAAAAGGGGGGAAAATATGAGTACACATCATGGAGGTCCAGTAATTTTAAAACCTATTGATGAAATTGCTAAATATATAAAAAAATTGATACCAGCAAATATACCTGAAAATTACTCTATAAATCCTATGTTTAAGGATATTGCAAATGAAAAAAGTATAAGAGAAGGTATTATTGCTTACAGGAATTTTTTATATTTATTTTGTGATCATTTAAATTCAGATGGGCATTTATATTTTAGTTTGAAAAAGAAACCAGTTAATGAAACAGATTATCCATTTTTGTATGAAATAACAGATCTTTTATCTAATATTGGTTATCATAGTAAATTATCAGATAATAATAATTCATTATTGGTAACTGAATTACCATCATTTATCGCAGTTATTGATGATAATGGAAATAAAATCAAGCCTAAGAATTCTGGAACTAAGTTGATTAAGTGTTTGAGGTTTTTGGAATTTTGTGGTTTTGTTTTTAATGGCATTGACTTAAAAGAAAAAAAGGTTAATATCTCAGATTTAGAGTTTTTAGAAGTATCATATCCAAAAAATCCTATTTTATTAACGGGATTAAAAATCATGTCTATTGCAGATATAGAATTGCGAAAAAAGAGGTATAAGCATGATTTTAATCATGATAATCTTTTAATTTGTGATTATAGATTAATAAAAACGGAAGATACTGATGTAATAGATATTTTGAAAGATTTTTTATATTCATTGCCTGAAAAAGTTCAAGAGATGTCTTTGAAGTTACATAGACATTGTATAGATATGGGAATGGTTTGTGTACCTATAATATCTATATTTGAAGTTCATTTTGCTTATTCTTATATAAAGAATAAAAATAGGAAATTATCTGTAAAAGATATATATCAAATGCGAATGTGGGAGTTTGCTTTATCTGTCAGACATGATTATTGTTTAGTTGTAAGATCTAAAAAAACAGATAAATATTTAGATGTAATTGAAAAATTTCCTTCAGTTTTGCAGAAAAAAATTGAAAAGGGATATGGTTGTGATAGAAAATTATATAATGAACCTTGTCAACGAGGATGTCAGGGATTTCGTTTTTCTTTGGATGATTCAATATTAAATATTGGTGATAGTATTGAAGTATGGCTTGATAATGAATTTTCGACTTATTTTAAAAAATGATTATTATATTGGAATTTCAATTGTGACTTTTGCACCATTGTTTGAATTTTCTAATATTAGATTCCCTTTGTGAAGATTTGTTATCATAGTTGCCGTATATAGTCCTATTCCATAATGGCCTTTTGCACTTCTACTTTTATTTTCCATATAAAATTTAGTTTTTGCGTATTTTAAAGCTTCTTTTGAGAATCCCTTGCCATTATCTATTATTATAAATTTTAAAGTATTTTCTTTTTTTTCTATATTTAATTGTATAGTAGTATTTGCTGGTGAATTATTTATAGCATTATCTAATATGTTTATTATTGCTCTGTAAAGAAGAGATTCATTTGCTTTAAATTGTATTGGGATGTTTTTTTTGTTTAGTATTATTTTTATATTTTTTACTTTTGTCAATGCTTTGGTTTTTAAGTATAGATTTTCTATAAATTTTAAAGAGTTTATTTTTTTGAAATCTATGTTTATATTTTTTTCATTTTTCGTTATGTTTAATAGTGTTTTTACATAAGATTCTATTTCTTTTGAACTTTCTAATATAGCGTTTATGTATTCTTCAAAATTTTTTTCTTGACTAATTTCTTTTAATAGTTCTGAATTTCCTCTTATTATTGTTAAGGGGGTTTTTATATCATGGCTTAGCATTGATATTTGATCATTTTTTAGTTGTTCTGTTGACCATTGCTTTTCTAAAGATTCTTTTAAATTATTTTTCATATTTTCTATAGAATCTATTATATTGTTGAATTCTTTTATTTTTGAATATTTTATTTTGAAATCTAGATTTTTTTGTTTTATTTTTTCTGTTGATTCTATGAGTGGCTTTAGTTCTTTTTTTAGATATTTAGCAAAAATCATAGATATGAGTATTATGAGTATTATTGTTTTTAGTATTATTATTATTAGAATTATTCTATCTGGGTTTGGTAGGTATTTGTTGAGTTTTTCATTTGCATAGTTTGGTTGAATATAGAATTGTATTATTAATAATTCATCTTTTCTTTTTATTAATTTATAATTTTTCTTTTTTCCCGTGTTTGTTATTTCTCCTTTAGCATATTTAATTGCTTCTTTTATTTCTTGTTCTTTCATGTTTCCTTCTTTTGGAGTTAAATCTTTTTTTAGAATTATATATGAACTGTATTTTGGTAACATTTGCTGTTGAATTTTTGGAATTTTTGATAGAATTTCTATGTTTTTATTTATTATATTTTCTGTATAGTTTGCGGGTAGTATTATTTCAGCATTTATTAATAAGTTGTATATTAAGAAGGGTATTATTACAGATATACATATTATTAGGAATGATATTATTAAATATATTAAGAATATTGATTTTAAGCTTATTGTTCTTTTTTCCATTTGTATCCTATCCCCCAAACAGTTTCAATTGGATCTATTTTAAATTTTTTTAGTTTAGCTCTTATATTTTTTATGTGTTCTGCTATTGTTGATAATTCACTTTCTCCTTCATAACCATATATTTTTTCATATATTTGTTCTTTTGAGAATACTTGGCCTTTATTTTTTGAAAGGAATTCACATATGTAGTATTCACTTTTTGTAAATGGAATTTTTTTATTATTTATTAGTATTTCTTTGCCTAATAGATCAAAACATAGTCCATTATTTTGGATTGTATAGTTTTTTTCGCGTGTTTCTCTTCTTAAATGGGCTTTTATTCTTGCTCTTAACTCATTTACTCCAAATGGTTTTGTTATATAGTCATCTGCTCCTATGTTTAATCCATATATTATGTCATTTTCCATAGTTTTTGCAGTTAGAAATATTATTGGATTATCGAATACAGTTCTTATTTTTTTACATAAAGTAAATCCATCTATTTCTGGCATCATTATATCTAATAAGATGAGATCATATTTTTTTAGATTTTTAAAATCAATCTTTTCTGGATTGCTTTTTAGTGTGATTGTATGTGAGTCTATTTGCAGTGCTTTTTGTATTAATTTTAGTATTCTTATTTCATCGTCTATAACTAGTATTTTTGCCATTTTTTATTCTCCAATTTTATTCATATGATTTTTTTCCTTCCCATTTATTGAACCAGCAAAGGGTTATAATTATTGATATTAATGTTGATATTAGAATTATTATTATACTAGTTTTTATGTTTGGGATTATATTTGTATTGTTTGTTTTTATTGTTGTTTTAAATATTATATAATCACAGAATCTCATTGCCCATGACCAAGGCATTATATGCCATATTTTGTCTCCAAGTCCTGTTTGCATTAGAGCTGATATTAGCATTCCTATTATTCCAATACCTATTGAACTTGCTTTTCCAAATTTTAAACTTATCATTAGATGTAAATTGTATAAGAATATATTTGCTGTAAATATTGATAATACTATTTTTATATAAAAAATTGTATTGAATTGTTTAAATCCAATTGCAAAGATTCCTAAGGCTAAAATTATTGATAATATAGATAGTATTAGTAGTGTTATTAATTTGCTGGTATATGATATATATTTTAATTTATTTATACAGAACATATTTTGAAAATTTCCTGCTTTTTCTTCTTGTTCTGTGATTATTCCTGTTATTATACCTATTAATAATGGAAATAATATAGTTATTATTTGTATATATATTGTTATTTTTGTGTTTGTATTAAGATTCGAGAATGAATAATATGATAAAAATGTTAAAGCCCCCAATATTGGAATTATTATATGAATATATATTATAGGAGTTTTTTTTAGTTTAAAAAAGTCAGATTTTATATTTTTTAAAAGCATTTATTTTGCCTCCTGTGTTTTGAACCAATTTGAGGTTATAAATGTTAAAATTATTAATATTAAAGTTGATAATATTATTGTTATTGGTATTGAAATAGGATTTGCTAATGGATTTCCTTTTTGTAGAGGTGTCCCATTTGGATTTATTTTTAAGAAAGCAGCCATTGAACGTGATGTTAATGTATATGGTGATAAGAACCATAATTTTGAATCCACTATTAATATATTAAGAAAAAAACCAAGTCCAAAGTTTATTAGCAATGTTCCTGCAACTTTTATTTTTTTGTATAAGAACATTGAAAATGGTATTTGCCATGATATTGTTATTATCATAATTATTGAGGCTATTAATCCTTGTGTGATTGATATATTTATCGGTAATTTTAATATATATCCTGTTATTTTTATGAGTGTTATAAGTATTATATGAGATATTAATAAATATTCTATTATTAATATTATTTTTGTTATCCATATTTTTTTAAGGTTTATATTTAATGAATATATAGCTCTATAAGAAAGTTTTTTTTCTTCTTTTTGAATTACTAATGTTGTCATCAAAGTTAGTGTTCCAGGTAATATTATTATATACCAAAAGTTGTAACTGTTTATTTCAAACCATATTGGTGATAATAATGCTATTAATATTGTTATTATTGGATTTAATATTATTAGTTTTTTTATGATGGTTCTTTTATATTTTAAATTTTCTGCTTTTAAATATTTTAACATTTTAATATCTCCTCAGAATTTTTTATTACATTCATAAATATTTTTTCTAAGTTTTCATCAGGATTTATTTTTTTGTCATATTTTAATTGACCATTGTTTATTATTCCTATGTATTGAGCTATTTGTTCTATTTCTGTTAGAATATGACTTGATATTATTACTGTTATACCTTTTGATGGGAATGTTTTTATTAAGTCTCTTAATTCTTGAATTCCTAACGGATCAAGTCCATTTGTTGGTTCATCTAATATTAATAATTTTGGTTTGTTTAGGAGTGCTAAAGCTATTCCTAATCTTTGTTTCATTCCCATTGAGAATTGTGAAGCTTTCTTTTTTTCTGTATTTTTTAGTTTAACTATTTCTAATACTTCATTGATTCTTTTTTCTGATATATTTAATAATGTTGTTCTTACTTTTAGATTTTCTTTTGCGGTTAAGTTTTCATATAAAGGAGGATTTTCTATTAAAGATCCTATGTTTTTAAGATCTTCTCTACTCCACTTTTTATCATTAAATATTATTTCTCCAGATGTTGGATTTAGTATTCCAGTTAACATTTTTAAAAATGTCGATTTACCTGCACCATTTGGTCCAAGTAAACCATAAATTGTATTTTCTTTTACGGATATTGAGATGTTTTTTACTATTTTTTGTTTTTTGAAAGATTTGCATAGATTATTTGTTTTTAATATGTATTTTTCCATTTGTTTTACCTCCGATATTTTTTGAAGTTTTCAAATGGATTATAATAATAAAGTTTAAGGATTTTATAAGGATAAAAAACACCTTTTTGATTTTTTATCAAAAAGGTGTTTTTTGTGATATTTTAAAATTTTATTGTATATATTTTTTTAGTATTGATTTTAAAGTTTTATTATTTGAGTTTATTATTTGATTATATATTGTATTTCCTTTAGAGTTTTTAAGATAAGGGTCTGCTCCATTTTTTAAAAGGTATTCAAATATTTCACAATTTTCCATTATGAGCGAAGTTTCTAAAGGAAGTCTTTGATTTGAATCTCTTTTGTTTAGGTCTATGCCATTTTTTATCATTATAGTTATTTCTTTTTTATCATTTGAAATTATTTTTTGATTTAGTATATCTATTTGATTTTCTGATAAAGCAATTATTCCAACAATAAATAATAATAACAATATAAAATATTTTTTCATGAGAAATCCCCCTTAATCATTTTATTTTAAAATTATATCTCCCGTAGTTGTTCTTATTTCTATAGTTTTTTGTCCATTGCCATATTCGAATTGTTTTTCAAAGTTTCCATAAGGTGTTTTTATATCTCCAATAGAAGTATTTATTCTTATTTTATACTGGTTTAGATCTAAATTATTTATCATTATTTCTCCAATTGTTGTAGATAATTCTATGGTTTCTGGATTATTGTTTAGGTCTATGTATATGCTTCCTGTTGTTGTATTTATCTTTAATTTATTTGTGTTTGAATTCTTTACTTTTATTTCTCCAATTGAAGTTCTTAAGTTCATTATATCTGCTTGTGTATTTTCTATTTCTTGATTGCCAGTTGTTGTTTTTGTGTATAATTTTTTAGTTTTTGTATTTGATATTTCTTGTTCTCCTGTTGAACTTTCTAGGTCTATTATTTCTGAATTTGTTCTTTCAATTTCGATGTCTCCTGTAGAACTTTTTAATTCTATTTCTTTATAAGTTGTTTCATATAGTTCTTGATCTCCTGTACTTGTTTTTATTTTTATATATTCTCCATTTGAATCGTATATTTCAATATCTCCTGTACTTGTGTCTATATCAGTTTTATAAGAGTATATATTTTTTATTGTTATATCTGATGTTGCTCCTTTTATATCCATATATTCTTGATCATAATAGGTATTTATTATAAATTCATTTTTTGGTGTATAGAAGTTAAAGAATTGTGCTCTTTTGCTTTCTATTAGATTGAATTTATTGTTTGATACATAATAATCATATTCTATTTTATCATTATCTTCATAACTGTAGAATAATTTATTATTATTTGATCCTATTATTTCTAAATCTGCTATTCCAAGATCTACTCTGATTTTTTCAAATTTTTCTAAGTTTAATTCTCCAGTTATCATTTTACTGCTATTACCTATTATTGCAATTATAGCTATTAATGAAATCATTATAATTTTTTTCATTTTTTCACCTCCAGCTTTATTTTAGTATGTATTAATTTTTTTTGCAAATGCTTTTTGATGAAAAGGCTTTTTTGAATAATTATCTGTCATTTTATGATATTTTCAAATATAATATTTTTATATATTTAAAAATTATTAATAATATGTTATAATTTAAAATGATATAAAGGAGGCGAATATGTTGAACTCTAAAAAACCCATTTTGCTTGTTGAAGATGATAGAATAGATGCTATGAGTGTAAAAAGATCTCTTCAAGAGCTTAAGATTGTTAATGATTTAATAATAAGAAATAATGGTGAAGAAGCATTGAAATATCTTCTTGATTCCGAAAATGAAATTCCTTGTATTATATTACTTGATTTGAATATGCCAAAGATGAATGGTATTGATTTTCTTAGTGAGAGAATAAAATATGATAATTTAAAATTAATACCAACTGTTGTTTTAACTACTTCAAGGGAAGAACAGGACAGAGTTAATTCTTTTTCTTTGGGAGTTTCTGGATTTATGATAAAACCTGTGGATTATAAACAGTTTGTTGATGTTATTAAAACCATAGATTTATATTGGAGTCTCAGCGAACTTCCCTGATTTAAGGGGGTTATAATATGAATTCTTTGAAGATTCTTTTTGTAGAAGATAATATAATAGATTTGAAATCTTTTAAAAGATTTATTGAAAGAAGCAATTTTAAGTATATTGTTGATTTTTCTATGAGTTATGATGATGTTGTTGATAAGCTTAAGTATAATGAATATGTTGCAATAGTTACAGATTTTAATCTTGGTATTAATACGGCTTTTGATTTTTTTGATTTTGTTGATGATATCCCAATAATAATTGTTACTGGAGCTGGTAATGAGGAAATAGCTGTACAAGCTATGAAAAAAGGTGCTTATGATTATGTAATCAAAGATATGGACTATAATTATTTTAAAACTATTGAAATAACCATAGAAAATGCGATTAAAAATAAACAGAATGAAACTGAACTTGAAAATTATAAAAAACATCTTGAATCACTTGTACTTGAGAGAACTAATAATCTTATAGAGGAAATTCATGAGAGAAAAAAAATAGAAGAATCTTTAAGAATTTTACAGGAAAATTTTAAAGATGCAAAAAATGCATTGATTCTTTCTTTAGCAGAGCTTACCGAATCTCGCGATTATGAGACGGGTCTTCATCTTATTAGAATTAGAGAGTATTGTAAACATCTTTCTATTCTTCTTTCAAAAAATTCTAAATTTAAAAGTATTATAGATACAATTTTTATAGAGGATATTTATGAATCAAGTATTTTGCATGATATTGGTAAGGTTGGTATTCCTGATTCTATTTTGCTTAAACCGGGTAAACTTACTGATGAAGAGTTTGAAGTTATAAAAACTCATACTTTGATAGGGGCACATACTCTTGAAAAAGTTATTTCTAAGTATCCTGATTTTACTTCTTTGAAAATGGCTTATGATATTGCTAAGAGTCATCATGAGAAGTGGAATGGAAGAGGATATCCAGAAAAACTTTGTAAAGAAGATATACCTTTGAGTGCAAGAATTGTTAGTTTTGCAGATGTTTTTGATGCTCTTACAAGTAAAAGGATTTATAAACCTGCATTTACTTATGAAAAAACTTTTGAAATAATGAAAGAAGATGAAGGCGAAGCTTTTGATCCTTATATTTTCAAGGTTTTTGAAGAAAATTACGATGATTTTGTTAAGATAAAAGAATTCTATAATTCAGAGGAATGATAGCATGAATAAATTTTTTGTTTTTGTTTTTTTATTTTTATTTTCTATTTTTATTTTTTCTCATGATAAAGTTTTTGAATTTTTTGTATTAAATACTAATCAAGATCTTTCTAATAGTAATGTTAATGCAATTTTAGAAGATAAAAAAGGATTTATATGGTTTGGTACTAATAATGGTCTTAATAAATGGGATGGAAATAAAATGACTGTTTATAAAAAATCGAAAGATAATAGCAATGGTATAAATGGAAATTTTATAAATGATCTCATTTTATGTGAACAAGGAAATATTGTATTAACTACAAGGGATAGTGGTATTTCTGTATACGATCAAGAAAAAGGAACTTTTAGATATTATAATGTTGAAAATGGAAAACTTCCAGATAATAATGTTACTTTTATGACTTTGAATAAAAATACTAATATATTATGGATTGTTATAAAAAATCATGGACTTTTTTATTTTGATAAAGATACTGATTCTTTTATAAATGTCGTTTTTTTGAATGATATTAATTCTGTGGCTTTTAGAGAAGATGAAGTTTGGCTTGGAACAAATTCTGGAATTAAAATATACAATGATGGTAAGATTAGAAATTTTGATTTATTAAATGGATATAAAATAAATGATATTTGTATTGAATGTGAACATTTTTATTTTGCAACCGATAAAGGACTTTTTTTCTTGGATAATGAAAATAATGAGTTAAAAAATATATTAAAAGAATTATATATTTCTACTTTATTTTTAGATTCTAAGAAAGATCTTTGGATAGGGACACATTCGAGTAGTATATATAAAATTGATATGCATTTAGATCTTGATATTATAACTTATGATCTTAAGATTGAAGATTCTATAATTAATACAAATATTATGAGTATTTTTCAAGATAGTTCTGGATTGATGTGGCTCGGAACTCAAGGTAATGGAGTTATATATTTCGATCCATATGTTGAAGACTTTAAAAATTATACAAAATCAATTGGACAATTATCTCATAATACTATTGCAGGCATGTTGGAAATTGATACAGGTCTTATATGGATAGGTACAAGAGGTGGAGGGTTAGATATTTATGATCCCGAAACTTTGAATTTTTTTGAAAATGATGAAGAGTTAATTAGTTATAATGTTTGGTCTTTAATGCAAGATTCTAAGAGAAGAGTTTGGATAGGAACTGATAAAGGGGTTCAGATATATGATCCAGATTCCTTGAAAAATATTTTGATTATAGAGGATTTGAAAAATTATGATGTTTGGGCATTTTATGAATATTCTGAAGGTATTTATTTGATAGGAACTCGTTATAATGGATTGTTTGTTTACGATTATGATAAAAGAAAACTTTTGGATAATTTTAAGTTTGATATGTATTTTAATTTCAATTCCAATACAAGTCCAAATTTTATATATAATTTTTTTAAAGATTCTAAAAATAGACTATGGGTTGGAACAGTTGGTGGAGGTATTTATCTTTTTGATATAAATAATGGATTTGTGGATATTTATAATTCTGATAATAGTAATTTTTTAACGAATGATTATGTAGTTAAAATAGATGAAATTGATGATGGAACTCTCATAATAGGAACTTATGGGGGTGGAATTAGTTTTTATAATCCAGATAATAATGAATATAAAGTATATACTGAAAAGAATAGACTGTTGAGTGATCATGTATTGGGTTTTTTGATAAATGGCGATGATATATGGTTTAGTACTAATTCAGGGCTTTCTAAATTCAATATAAAAGATGAAATTTTTATAAATTATGATTCAACTAATGGCATTCTTAATGAACAGTTTTTTGGTAAATCTTATTTGAAAGATTCTAATGGTATATTTTATTTTGGTGGAGATCATGGATTAACTGTTTTTGATCCAAATAATATAATACCTGAAGATTATGATTCTAATGTAGTATTAACTGATATTTATATTTTTAATGAAAGAATTTTTCCGGGTATTCCATATGATAATCATATTTTTTTGGAGAATAGTATTTATTATACAGATTATATAGAACTTCCTGAAAAATATAATATGATATCTTTTGAATTCTCTTCTTTAAATTTCTTATCTCAAAATGTTTATTCTTATAAAATGGAAGGTTTTGACAAAAATTGGATTTATTCTGGAAATAGAAATATGGCAGTTTATACCAATTTAAATCCTGGTTCTTATACTTTTAGAGTTAGAGGAACTGATAGATATGGTTCTTGGAGTAATAGAGAAGTTATTTTGAAAGTAAAAATAGTTCCACCTTTTTATAAGACTATATGGTTTTATCTTTTAATGATTTCTTTAATAGCTTTTTTTGTATTTTTATTTATTGAATGGAGAATTTTCAAGGTTAAAAAGTATAATGATGAACTTGAAGAAAAAGTTATGGAGAAGACTATTGAGTTGAGAAATAATAATGATAAACTTGTTCAATTGAATGATGAACTTAAAGATTTTGCCTATATTGTCTCTCATGATTTAAAAGCTCCTTTGAGGGGAATAGGACAGATAGCCCAATGGATAATTACTGATTATCATGAATCTTTAAATGACGATGGAAAAGAACTTCTTGATCTTTTGTATAATAGAACTAAGAGGATGAATACTCTTATAGAGGGTATTTTGAGTTATTCACGTGTTGGAAGACGTGTTGATGATATAGAAAAAGTAGATACAAATGAAGTTGTTGAAGATATAAGAAGTAATATTTATAATGATGAGTATATAGAAATAATTATAGATAATGAACTTCCAATTGTTGAGGTTGATAGGACTAAGATTACTCAACTTTTTCAAAATATTATTTCTAATGCTGTTAAGTATAATGATAAAGATAAATGTGTTATTAATATAGGGTGTAATTCAAAACCAGATTATGATATTTTTTATATTAAAGATAATGGTCCTGGTATAGATGAGAAGTACCATGAAAAGATTTTTAAAATATTTCAAACGCTTTCTTCTAAAGAGGATAGTGATAGTACTGGTATAGGACTTGCCATAGTTAAAAAAATAATTGATAGTTTTAATGGTAAGATATGGGTTGAATCTCAGCTTGGTAAAGGAACTGTTTTTTATTTTTCTATAAAAAACAATAAGAAAAAATGATAGATAATGATAAATTATAAAGGTGATTTGAGAAATCAAATCACCTTTATTTTTATTTTACATTCAAATATTCTATTCCAAGGTAGTATAAATTTTTCTATTTTTAACGATTTTAGGTTCATATTTTTCATCAATTTTATTTTTAAAGGTTCTAATTCTCTTAAAAAAATGTTTTTATAAAAATAATCTAAAGTTTCTTTTTTTACATCATATATATTTTCATTTTTTTCTTGAATTATTTCTTTTAAAATGCTTCTTGTTTTTGTCTGATATAGATAATCTTCTAATAAACATTCTAAAAGAAATTTTTGAGATTCTTTTTCATTATGATTATTATTACAAGCTATTATCATACTTATAATAGTTCCCAATCTATTTGAAATAGTGTTCCAAGAACTATAAAATTTGATTTTATTTAATAATTTTTTATTTATAAGAAAATTAATTAATTTTTCATTACATTTATTTACATTTAAAGCATCTAAAATATATATTTTTTTATTATTTTGAATTTCATTTAGAATAAGTTTTTTTCCATTTTCTATATTTTTGTTTATTATTATTAAAGTATTTATTGAGTTTTTTGTTATCTTTATATTGTGCATGATTAGACGTGTTTTTAAGTTTTTTTCTAAAGGTCTATCTTCATAATCATATATATTTTTTAATGTGTCTGTTTCATCTGTCAATATATTAAGATCTACGGAATTATTTTTTATGATATGAGAAAATAATTCTTGAGATATTTCATCAGCACCATTGTATATGAATGTTTTTGAATTGTAATATTTTGAATTTTTAATTAATTCTAATTCTTCCTTTTTTGTGGGGCTATGTTTAAAAGTATCTTCAACCCCAAATATAATTTTTTTTACATTCTTTTCATTTTCATATTTTAATACTTCTAAATTTATTATATGATTTCTTTTTCTAAGTTTTTTATAATCTTCTTTGAATTTTGATGGGAGATTTTCAATATATTTTTTATCTTTAGTTATAAAATATTTTTTTAATTCATTGTATAATATTTCATCTTCTTTATTTTTTACAGAAATTAGAGCTCTTCTTATTATTGAATATATGTATATATCTTTTTTATAAATTTTTATTTTTTGCAAATTTTTTAAAGCATTTTCTAAAGTTATTTTATCAAGTCTCGAATTTATTAATCCGCCATATACTAACATATCTATTGAAATTATTGCTATATCGTATTTTTGATTTTTTGACCATTCGATTATTCCATTTATATTTGCAGGAGTATAAAAATCATCAAGAAATTTTTTTGGTGGATATATTAAGGTATTTTTTGAAATTTTTGATAATTCATATACATAATCTATATTTACTGGTCTTGAGTCAAGAGGTATTAAGAGTATTCTTTTCATTTATATATAATGCCCCTTTTATCTAAAATATTTTTAATATCTTTGTATGAAGATTCTTCTATTTTAGAATTTTTAATATATGTATAAGCTATTATTCCAGCTGCTTCACCAGTAGCACATGCAAGTGGACTTGTACGAATTGCAGAAAAAGCTTCTGATGTTGCAGAAATAGCTCTTCCAGCTAAAGATATATTTTCAATAGTTTCTGGTATTAAAGCTTCAAAAGGTATATAATATTCTTCGGATGTTTTTTTTGTAATTATTTTATCTGATCCTGAATCGTGTATATCTATTGGATAAGCTCCAACTGCTATAGAATTAATATTTATATCTTTTTTTAATAAATCTTTATATTCAATAATTTTTTTCCCTTTTACATGAAAAGTTTCTCTTATACCTATTATTGAAGAGGTTTCTATTGAATTAATATTTTCAAATCCGTATATTTCATTTTTTAAAAAAGATTCGAAATTTTCAGTGTCTTTAAATGAATTTAATTGATTTTTTGTTTTTTCATATGGATTTGTTCCATCAAAATTATATCTTGAAGTATTCATCAATATTTCATCTGGAGAAAAAGGTATTTCAAAAAAAAGAAGTCTATCTCTTTTAAAATTGATATTATAATCTTTAAATTTTTTGATTTCATTAAAATATCCAGATATTGCAAGATATTCTTTTAAAGCAGTGGTATTCTCATTTAGTGTAAAATTTTTTTTATTTTTTAATACATAATCTTTAATTTTTTCTTTATTTATTCCTTTTATTTTATATACCATAGTTGAAGGTTGCGGTGTTGAATTTTGAGTTATTTTTTTTGCTCCCGCTTTCACAGAAAAGTTTCCATCTCCTGTTGCATCTATATAAAATAATGATTTTATATGTTCTTCCATATATTCATTTATTATACTTATGTAATTGATTTTGTTTTGCTCAATTTTTATTTCATTAATAATTACTCCAAATACTGTATCAATTTTATATTTTTTTATTAGATTTGATAAAACTAATTTCATTTTTTCTGGTTTGAAAGGTGTAATACTTTCAACAAAACCTATAGGATCTTTTAAATGACCGTATGTTCCCTTAACTTTTTTTAATTCTTCAATTATTTCTTGGCCTATACCTTGTATGGTTTGTCTTTTTTTACTGTGAAAAGTCATCATTGGCATTACATTACAATTAGTGAGTACTCCACCAGGATTGTTATTTTTTTCTATTATTAATGTTTTTAATCCAAGTTTTGAACAAGAGATTGCTGCAGAAATCCCAGAAATTCCACCACCAATTATTATTACATCATATTTTTTCAAGTTTTTCACCTCTTTTTTATTTTAAAGAGCTTGATATAGATATATCTATAAAATATTTTTGAAGTATTATAAATATTATTAAAACAGGAATTATTGTTAAAGTTGTTGCTGACATTAGAGGACCCCAATCGGCTGAATTTTGGCTTTTAAAAATTTCTAAACCAAGTTGCAAGGTTCTCATCGAATCATCATTTGTTATTATTAATGGCCATAAAAAATCATCCCAAGCTTGAGTGAATGTAAATATTGCTAATGCAGCTATAGAAGATTTTCCAATTGGAAAAAATATTTTAAAAAATATTATAGATTCACTAGCACCATCAATCCTTGCTGATTCTGCAAGTTCTTTTGGAATTTGTAAATAAAATTGTCTCATCATAAAAACACCAAAAGCAGACATTATATGTGGAATTATTAATCCAGCATAGGTATTAAGAAGTCCTGTTCCACCATAACCAAATAGGTTATTCCCTCCAATGAGTGGGAAATTTTTGGCAATTAAAAATGTTGGTATAAGAGTTATCTGTATTGGAATCATCATTGTTGCAAGTAATAAAAAAAACCAAAAATTTTTGTGTTTAAATTCAAGATGAGCGAAAGCATAACCAGCCATGCTACAAAATAAAACATTTATTATTACAGATAGTCCGGAAACTATAATACTATTAAAAAAATAGCCTGAAAATCCTTTTATATTTAAAACATAGTCATAGTTTTTTATAGTAAAATTTTTAATTATTAATGATGGCGGAAATGAAAATAGTTCATTATCTGGTTTAAATGAAGATGTAACTGTCCATATAAAAGGGAAAGCCATTATTATTCCAATTATTATTAATAGAATGTATAATTTTATTTTTTTTGTCAATTTAAACACCTTCATTATTTTTTGAATTTAATTTAAAACTCATAAAAGATAGGATTAAAATTATTATTCCCAGTATAAAAGACATTGAAGAAGCCATACCCATATTCATATATTCAAAAGCTTCTCTATATATTAAAAGTCCAACTGTTGTAGTTGATTCTAAAGGTCCTCCACCAGTCATAACGTACATTTCAGTAAATGATTGAAATGTACTTATTATTCCCACTATTAGTACATAAATATGCACAGGTCTTAGAAGTGGAAGAGTTATTTTCCAAAAGCTTTGTATTTCTGTTGCACCATCTAATTTAGCGGCTTCATAAACATTTTTTGAAATATTTTGTAAACCTGCAAGATATATTATCATATTCCAACCTACACCTCGCCATATTCTCATTACAGATATAGAAGATAACGCTGTCGAAGAATCAGCCAAAAAATATACAGGAGGTATATTAAATAATGATAATAAGAAATTTATTATTCCATATTCAGGATCATATAGCCATACCCATATTATGGAAACAGCAACCATTGGAGTTATTACTGGAAGATAATATATACCTCTAAAAAAACTTATTCCTTTAATTTTATTATTTATCATTATTGCAAGAATTAAAGAAATTAACATATTTAATGGAAGTACTTCTAAAGCAAATATTCCGGTCCTTAAAATAGAATTTCCAAATTCTTGTGATTTTAATAATTCAAGATAGTTTTTAATACCTATGAAAATTGGAGATGAAAATCCGTCATAGTTTGTAAAGCTAAGTATTAAAGAATAAAATATTGGAATTATTTTGAATATTATATTGTATATTATTACTGGCATTATGAATAAAATAGCTGTTTTTACTATTTTCTTTTTTGATTTTTTAGTCATTATATTCCTCCGAATAAATGACCGGAAAACCGATCATTTTATTTGAGTTTTATTATTTCATCATATGCTTTATTTAAAGCTTCTTCAGAAGTTTCAACTTTTTTAATAGCTCTTTCGAGATGTTTTATTAGAATATCTCTTGCTTGTGACCAATAAGTTATATTTGGATTTCCAAATGAAAAATAAGATCCTTCAATGTATTTTTTTATGGTTTCATCATTTGAAAATTCTGTATATAACAAGGAAGACTGTCTTGGTGGAAGTGTTCCTAAAACCTTATTAATAGAAACAATGTTATCTTTTGAAGTTAAAAAATTTAAAACTTTTATTTTTGTTTGGATTTTTGTTTTATTGTTTACTACCATGAATCCAGCAAAAGAATAAAATGTAGATTTTTTTTCTTTTTCAGGTGGAAGTAATATTTTTAATTTGTCGTATTTATCAGGAGAATATTTTTCAATATCTTTTAAATCTTCTAAAGTTAAAAAACTCATTACAGATTTTTCTGCTGCTATAGGTTTTATAGTTCCTATTGAAGAAACACCATATTCTGGGCATACATCATTTATTAAGGATGAATAATAATTTAAAGCATCAATTCCTTTTTTGTCATTAAATACTGGATCTGCATTTTTGTCAAATAATTGACCACCATTTTGATATAGAAAAGAACTCCAAACTTGTTGTAAATCTATTCCTTGAACAGGTAGTTCTAAACCAGATCTTGTGATTCTTTTACCGGTTTTTATGGTTACTTTCTCAGCAATATTTTTAAGATCATTCCAATTTAAAGGATTATTTATATTTGGTATATTATTTTCATTTAAAATATCTTCTCTTACTACAAGAAGTCTTCCACTACCGAATAAAGGTATAAAATAGTGACTATTATTGTATAATCCTGTATCTATGCTATTTCCAAAATCTTTGTAATCTTCTATATCTTTTAAATATTTATCTAAAGGGATTAAAATATCTTTTTCAGCAAATCCAGCGATAGCAGCTTGTCCGTGCATAAATATATCAGGTCCCATATTTCCAGCAAAAGATGTTGTCAATTTTGTAGATAATTGACCCCAAGGTATAAATTCAACACTTAATTTTATTTCGGAATTTTCTTTTTCAAATTTTGGTATTAATTCATCATTTACAAGATCCATTAATTCTTTTTGAGTTTCAGCAAACCAAATTTTTATTGTTTCTGAGAAACTAAAAATAGTTATAGAAATTATTAATACTATAAAAAATTTTTTCATTTTAAATCCCTCCATTTTAATATTTATAATTTTTCAATACAGTTTTTTATTTCAAAAATTTTTTTTGAGAATGTTTTTATTTCAGTTGTTGTTACTATTGGACCAATTATAAATCCTTTGGCACCTATTTTGATAAATTCTTTTAAATCATCATATTCCATTATTTTTTGTGAAGGAATATATACTGGTAATTTTGTATTTGATATAATTTTTTTAAATTTGAGAATATCTTTTATAGTATAATTTTTTCCATATTCTGATGGATTTATTATTGAAGCTTCTATTATATCTGGATTAAAATGTTCTATTTCTTTTATTAGTTCTAAATCATCGTCATAATTTATTGCAAACATTTTTTTTAATTTTGTGTTATTCATCCATATAGGATAATACTCAATATAACAATCTAAAAAATCCAATTTAAAATCTTCAAATTCTTTGATATCCTGTTTTGAACACATTAATTCAGCTCCTGGAACTATTCCAACTGGAATATTTAAAGTATTTATAATTCTTTGAGTTTCATTTTTTATTGAATTCCAGGAATCATGAATTTTTTTAGTAACTCTGTGTTTTACATTTATATGCAATTTGACAGCATCAGCTCCCATTTTTTCTGCTTCTAATGCATATTCTAAAGTGTTTTCAGGTAAACTAACTATTAAATTTCTTTTTGATAAATTTAATTCCATTATTTTTCATCTCCCATAAAATATATTTTACTAATTTGATTTTATGCAACATTTATGCAATGTTTTTTTTATTATTTAATCGGCAGAGTTTATCAACAAACTATAAAAATATAAAATTCATTTATTAGTTATTGTATTTTAAAATAAATGAATAATAATGATTACAGTATTTTTTCTTAATTTATTAATTGTTTATTAACAAATTAATAGAATTTTTTAATTTATTGAGAATATAAAAATCATTAAAAAATACTTGAATTAATAAATTTGATAGTTTATAGTGAAGTTTTTAATTAAATTAAAAGAAGATAATGAGAATGGAGAAGTTTTTAATAAAAAACTGCATGACTTTTTAACATGTCATGCAGTTTGTTTTTATTTTATTGCTATTACTTCTATTTCAACATCGGAGTCTTTTGGTAGTTTTGCTACTTGGAATGCAGATCTTGATGGATGGTTTTCCGTAAAAAATTTTCCATATATTTCATTCATTTTTGTAAAATCGTCCATATTTTTTAGGTATACTGTTGTTTTTAAAACTTTATCCATAGAACTTCCGAGTTCTTCGAGTATATTTTTTATGTTTGTTAGTATTATTAGTGTCTCTTTTTCAACATCATTTTTTACCATTTCTCCTGTTTCCATATCAACAGGTAATTGACCAGAAAGGAATATAAGATTATTGTATTCATTTGCTATAGAGTAAGGCCCTATTGCTTTTGGAGCAGATTTTGGATTATGTGTTTTTTTCATTTTTATTTTTATCCCCCTTTTTTTATTGTATTTTTATTATAATATATTTTATATTATTTTTAAAGCTTCATCTAAGTCATTTATTAGTAATTGAGGGTCTTCTAATCCAATGTGTATTCTTATTAGAGGTAAAAGTTCTTGTGATATGTTATCAGTTGTAACTGCATAAGGCATTATTAAACTTTCATATCCTCCCCAGCTAACAGCTCTTTTGAAATAATTTATTCTGTTTGTAAATTCTATTACTTTTTCTATTTTATTTGTTTTTAATTTAAAAGACATTAGACCAGATCCACCTTTCATTTGTTTTTTTGCAAGTTCATATTGTGGGAAATCTGGATCGAATGGATATAATACATTTTCTATTTTTGGATGTTGTTTTAAAAAGTTCATTATTTTTAAAGCATTTTCATAGTGTTTTTCAAGTCTTATATGTAAGGTTCTTATTCCTCTCAGTATTAACCAAGCCATGAATGGATCTGGTACTGTTCCGATGTTTTGAAATTCCGTTTGAAATATATGTCTTATATCTTGTTCTTTTCCAATTATTATTCCTGCTACTACATCGGAGTTTCCACCGAGATATTTTGATGCTGAATGTACTACTATATCTATTCCATAGTCTATTGGGTTTTGATATATTGGTGTTGCCCATGTGTTATCTATGATTGTTTTTATATTTTTTGATTTTGCAAAGTCTGATATTTCTTTTAAGTTTTGCAGTTTGAATGTAAATGTTGTGGGACTTTCAAGGTATATTATTTTTGTGTTTTCTTTTACAGCATCTATTATTTCTTGTGTATTTGTTCCTTCAACATATGTATGAGTTACTCCAAATCTTGGAAGGTATTTTTCTAAAAGATTTTTAGTCCAACTATAAGAATCTTTTACACATACTATATGATCTCCTGATTTTAGAAAAGAAAGTATAGAATTTGTTATTGCTGATATACCAGAACTTACGAGTTTTGCTCTTTCTCCATGTTCTAATTTTGCAATTTTTTCTTCTAACAGATTTACTGTTGGATTGTTTCCGCGAGAGTATATATAATTATTTGGTTCATCTGATATAGCTTTTTTGAAGTCTTGAAAATTTTTATAGCAAAATATTGATGTTTGATATATTGGAGGATTTACGGCTCCAAAAGGAAAGTCGTTTTCTCCGAGATGATGTAATATATCTGTTGTATTTAATTCGTTCATTTTTTCCTCCTTTAGCCTTTTACGGCTCCATCAGTTAATCCCTGAACTATGTATTTTTGTGTAAATGCAAATATTATCATTGTTGGTAGAAGTGCAACAACTATTCCAGCACTCAATACACCCCAACTTACCCCTGCTTTTGATATGAAGGAATTTAAGGCAACTGGAATTGTCATTTTGTATGAAGAACTCATGAACATTGCAGCAAGGAAAAGTTCATTCCATATGTTTACAAAGGCAAAACTAAATATTGCAGCAAGTCCTGGTAATGATAAAGGTATTACTATTTTTATTATTGTTTGCATATTATTGCAACCATCTATTAATGCTGCTTCTTCAAGAGCTACGGGAATTCTATCAAAAAAACCTTTTCCCATTATTGTTGAAAAAGCTATCATTGTTGAAATGTATATTACCATCAATGAAAATAAGCTATCCGTCATTCCAAAATTGGCAAATGATGTGAATAATGGTGCCATTATCATGAATGTTGGTATCATTTGTGAGAAATACATTGCTAATAATAAGGTGTTTTTTGCTTTGTTGTATTTGAATCTCGAAAGAGAATATCCACTAAATATAGATATTATCATCGCACCTAATGCGGATATTAGGGATATTAATACACTATTTTTAAAGTATATTCCAAAATTACTTATTTCAAATAGGTATTTATAATTTTCAAAATTTATTTTTGAAGGTAAATATTTTATTGGAAATGTATATATTTCTTTATAGTCTTTGAATGAAGTTACTATAACCCAGTATAGAGGAAATAAAGCCATTATTAAGAATAATAATAATAATATTATTTTTAATGTGCTTTTTATTATTTTCATATATTATCATTCCCTTTTTTGGAGGATATTTTTAAATAAATTATTGCATAAGTTAATAGTATTGCTATTATTACTACTCCATATGCAGATCCTTGTCCATAATCGTAGAATTTTAATATTTTGTTTATCATTTGTGTTGCAAGTATATTTGTGCTGTTTGCTGGTCCACCATTTGTCATTGCATATATTATGTCTGGAAAATTCATTATCCAAATAGTTCTTAATAGTGTTGTTGATATTATTGTTGGTTTTATGTAAGGTATTGTTATTGAAAATAGTTGTTTAACAGGTCCAGCACCATCTATTTTTGCAGCTTCGTATAATTCATTTGGTACTGATTGTAATGCTGCAAGTAGCATTATTGCGAAGAATGGTACACCATACCAAATATTTACCACTATTACAGATATCATCGCTATTTTTGGATTTGATAAAAAGCCGATATTTGAATTTATTAATCCCAATTTTAATAAAATGTCATTTATTACACCAAATTGTCCATTGAACATCCAAGCCCATATCAATCCAATGGCAAATCCTGATAATGCCCAAGGGTAGAATACTAAAGCTGAATAAAGTCCTCTTCCTTTGAAGGGTTTTTTCATCAATAATGCAAGTATGAATCCAAGTATGAATTGAAATAATAAAGATATTACAACCCAGATTATTGTGTTGAATAGTATTTGTATAAATCTAAAGTTTTGATCTGTAAATATGTTTTTGAAGTTTTGAAAGTTATTGAATTGTGTATTGGATAGATCAAATAATGTATAGTTTTTGAATGATATGAATATACCTTTTATAACTGGAAAGTATATGAATAATCCAAGAAATAAGAATGCAGGTATTAATATATATATTAAGAATTTGTTTTTTTGAGTATGACTTTTTTTTAGCATTTTTGCACCTCTTAAAATTCAAGGCTTGCTTTTCAGCAAGCCTGAAGTATTTTTTAGTTCCAATATGCTTCCCATTTTTTTAGGACTCTTTTTAATTCTGTATTTCCAAGTAAGAGGTTTTGCATATCGACTTCATGAATTTGGCTCCAGCCAGGCCATCTTTCTGAGTCTAAAGGGTATGTTTTAAATATATATTTTTCTGAAACCATTTCTTTTCCATATGCAGCATATTTTTCATTTTTGAAATGTTCATTATTTTCATATGTCGATTTATGTACTGGTAAAGCTCCATAGTGTTCATTGAAATATCCATTTTGTTCTGGTGAGTTTAACCATTTTATGAAATTCCAAGCTTCTGTCTTATTTTTTGAATAACTTGGTATTCCTACTCCAGTAAATCCATAATCGAGGTATGTGTAGCCATGAGGTCCTTCAGGAATTGGTATTACTGTATATTTATTTTCATCCATTAAGTTGTTTATCAAAGGTATTGCATCTGAATCTTGTATTAAGAAAGGTGTCATTCCTGATACGAAACTGTTTATTTGTTCATTGAATCCCCAGTTTACACCGTCTTTTGGTACAGCTTCTTTGAATAGTTTTATATATTTTTCCATTCCTCTTTTATAGTCTTCAGTGTTAAAAAATTCTTTTTCAGTAGAATATATATATTTTTCATTTTTTATGTTTTCAACTTCTGCAGATGCAAATAGATCTGAATATTTGAATTCTGAAGATTTTCCTCTCCATGTGAATCCATATTGGTTTTTTGATGGATCTGTTATTTTTATAGCTATATCTATTAATTCGTCTATTGTTTTTGGTAATGTATTTATTCCATTTTGTTTTAATACATCTTCTCTAACAAAAAGAGCTTTTATGAATATACATTGAGGTACGAGATATGGTTTATTGTCTAATGTATAAGCTGCTTTTTTTGCAACGGCTGTCAAATCTTCGGCATCTTTCCAATTTTCAAAGTATTTACTCAAATCTTCGAGTTTTCCATTGTTTACAAATTGTTTTAATGTATAGTCTCTTATTTCTACTATATCGAGTTTTTGATTTGTGTTTAACATTAAAGTTGCTTTTTGATCTGCTTGTTCATAAGGTGGTGATATTAAGTTTATTTTGATATCTGGATTTTCTTTTTCATATTTTGATATCATATCTTTTAATAATTTTGTTCTTTCAGGACTTGTCATAACTTCTAAATAATTTAAAGTCACGGTTTTTGAAAATGAAATACTGAATAATAATACTAAACATAGTAATAATAAAGTTAATTTTTTCATAATTTTTCTACCTCCCCGTTTTGATAATACTATTTTTATTTTAGTGTTTTTTTTAATTTAGTCAAAAGTATATACCAATAATTATTTGTATATACTAATAATTATTGTGATTTTTTTGTAAAAATCTTTTAAATTTAAAGTTATACTCGTTTACAATATGAAATATTATATTTTCTACATAAAAAAACGAGTTTATTCGAAGATAAACTCGTTTTTGATTATTTTATTTTGTCTTTTATTCCACATGATTCTCTATATATTATTTGGGTAGGGATGTATATTTCTGATTCTATTATATTTTTTTTATTTATTAAGTCTATTAGTATTTGAGCAGATTTTATTCCCATTTCTTCAAAATTTTGTTTTATTGAGGTTAATTTGGGTACTATTAGTTCTCCAATTTTTCTGTCATCAAATCCAACTATTTTTATATCATCTGGTATTTTGTATCCTTTAGATTGCATTATTGATATTAAGGCTACTGCTATAGTGTCATAACAGCAAAATATTGTATCATAGTCATATTCTATTAATTTGTCCGCTATATTTTCTAATTGATTTTCTTTTATTATGTAGTAACCAGTTTTTGCACCAAATCTTTTTGTAGCATCTCTTATTCCCATTAATCTATCTCTGACGGTGCTTAATACTACTTCATCATATGATATGAAGGCTATGTTTTTTGAGTTTCCAAATTTTATTAGATTTTGTGTTAATTCATATGTGCTTTGATAGTTTTCAGATTGAACTACTATTTTATCTGTGTATCCAACAGCTCTATCCATGTATACGAGTGGAAAATCTGATTCTAAAAGATCTGAAAAGTCTTCTATATCAAAAAATTCCATTCTCGGTATTGCTATTAGACCTTTTAAGTCTCTTTTTAGTAGTTCTTTTACCTTTTTTTTGTTTAATTCTATATTTTCATTCATGAATTCTACTATTGGAGTATATCCATGTTCTCTGAGTACTTGTTCTATTCCAACCATCGTTTCTCCTGATAGATAATCTGATATGTAGGATAATATCAGTCCAATGTTTTTTGAGTTTTTTACATCTTCATTTACGAAAGATCCAATTTTTCTTTTTCGATATATATAGTTTTCTACTGTTAGTTCGTCTAAAGCTTTTCTAACTGTTGTTCTTGATGTATTGAATTTTTCTACGAGTTCTTTTTCTGTTGGAATTTGTTCGCCTGGTTTTAATTCTCCCGTCTTAATTTTTCTTAATATGTATTTTTTTATTTTTTTATGTAATGCTTCTTTCATTAAATCACCTCTTTTTGTGTATACATTTATTATTTTACTATAAAATTACATTATTTTTTCATTTTTTTAGTAAAATGGTATAGAAATTAGTGTATTATTAGATATTCTAATACTTTTTAAGGAGATGAAAATTATGTCAAAGAGGCTTACTGTTTTATTGTTTATTATTTTTACTTTTATTTTGTCTTTTGGTAGTTCTTATACTATGAATTCTTTTGATAGTTCTGAATTGAATAGGATAAATTCTGCCATGAGTACTGATAAGGGGAATTTTTCTTTGAATGTTGCAAAGGTTATTTATGATTTTTATAATTTTGATTGGGCTGGCAATGAATATTTGTTGAGAGATCTTGAAGATATCATGAATTTGTATTCTGAGGATATATATTCTGAAGATTTTGATAGCGAATTTGATGATGAAGATTATTTAGAAAAACTTGAAGAATTTTTTAAGAGTTTAAAAAGTTCTGATGTTTATGATTTAATGGTTTCTATTAAAGATGAATTGAAAGATTTGGATGAGAATAAGGATTCTTTGGTATTTTTATCTAAGGAAGCTTATGATGATTTTGTGAAGTTTATTAATGTTGATTCTGATCCATATTTTGTAGAATTTGATTATGAAACAGTTGGTAGCTTTGCTTTTGATTATAGAACTCTTAAGATATTAGACATTTTAGCAAATACTTTTGTTTATATGAATGATAATCCAAGTATGTTGGAGTATTATCATAACTTTTTCTCTTATTTTGAATCAGATCCAGATGAGGAAGATTTAATAAGACCTGAAGCTAATTCTGTTTTTTCTCAAATGGAGTATGTAGAACCAGAGGATTTTGAACCTTTATTGAAAAAATTAGCTGCTGTAGATGGTGATTCAGAATGGATTTCTTTGAGAGATATATTTATTCCAGAAATTTTGATTCTTCCACCTTCTTATGAATATTTTACTATTTCTGATTATGCTATGAGAGGGATGTTGTTGATAGATGATTTTGAAACTTCTGATTTATTTATTAATAAGAGATATGCAGATTTAGTAGATTATTTTATGAATACATCTGAAGCAGATGATTTTGTTTATTATTATTATCCTGATTCTTATGGGATTAAGGAAGATTTTGATAAAGTTTTGAAAGAGAATTATAATTTTAGATATGCTAATCCAATTTTAGGCTTTTTGAATGTTTCTTTTGATGAATTTTTGATGGAAGAAGATTTGGAAGATATTGTATCTGAATTTTGGATGTCTATTAATGGTGTTAAAGTTTATAATTTTAGAGATTTTGTTGAAGAATTTTTAAATTCTTATAAGGATGTTATGAACTTTAAGTTTAGAATGATGTTTAATATTGATATGAGTACTGGTTATGAAGAACCAGGAGAAGTTGTAGAGCCGTTAGTTTTAGGTTTGGATATGAATATGACATTTAATTATCCAGCTTATAAGGATCCTTTTGATGTTGGGGCTATGAATTTAAGGTTTAAACCTGAGATTTTTAATGTTGTTATGTCTGAATTTGCTAAGCTTGAACAAGGTTATTTCAATATATCCGAGATAGTAAGTAATATTTCTGAATATACAGATTTTTTAAAGGTTGAAAATAATGATTTAGTTTTTTATTTAAATGTAGATAATTATTTTGATTCTGAGATTAGTTTTGTTAATTTTATGAGTGATGATATTGTTAATTTACTTTCTATGTTTTTGATGACGGCTATGTCTTCAGATTATAATTATTGATTTTGAAAATAATAAACGGGCTTTTAAAGCCCGTTTTTATTTTAATGTGAAGAGTTTTTTAAGTTCTTCATTGGTTAAGTCCCCTATCCATTTTTCGGATGTTGTAATTATTTCTTTTGTTAATCTTTCTTTTTTATTTATTATTTCATTTATTTTTTCTTCGAATGTTCCCGTAGTTATTAGTCTGTGTACTATTACATTTTTTTCTTGTCCTATTCTAAATACTCTGTCTGTTGCTTGATTTTCTACGGCAGGATTCCACCATAAATCATAGTGTATTACATGGTTTGCAGCGGTTAAATTTAGTCCCGTTCCACCAGCTTTTAATGATATTATCATTACTTTGTATTTGGATATTGTTTCGAATTTTTCTATCATTTCATTTCTTTGCTTTTGGTTTAAAGATCCATGAAAGAATAGTATTTCCATTTTAAAGTATTCTTTTATTAATTTTTGTAGTATATTGCCCATTGTTGTGTATTGTGTGAATATTATTACTTTTTCTTCATTTTCTATTATGGTTTGTAGTATGTCTATAGTTTTTTGCATTTTTCCTGATGAGTTTATTGTTTGTATAAAATTTTTGTCATAATTAGTTGGATGATTACATATTTGTTTTAATGCTGTTATTAGAGCAAATATATGAGCTTTTCTTTTTTGGTGATTTTTTTCTATGTTTGAAAATTTTAGATCCATTATTTTTTGATAGTATTTTTTTTGAATTGGTGTTAAATATACGTATTCATCGTATACGAATTTTTCTGGTAAGTCTTTTATTATTTTTTTATCTGTTTTTAATCTTCTCATTAAAAATGGTTCTATGGCATTTTTTAAGTATTTTTTTTCTGCGTTTCTACTTAGCTTTTCTATTGGATATGCATAATTTATTTTGAAGTCTTCTTGATTTCCAAGAAAGCCCGGCATTAAGAAATCGTATATTGACCATAATTCTAATAATTTGTTTTCAACAGGTGTACCTGTAAGAGCTACTTTGTGTTGTGAGTTTATTTTTTTTACCGCTATACTTTGTGATGTATATGGATTTTTAATGTTTTGAGCTTCATCTATTACACATATTTGAAATTTTATTTTTTGAAGTTTTTCTATATCCCTTCTTATTATTCCATAAGATGTTATTATTAGTTCATTTTCTTTTATTTTTTCTATATCTCTTTCATTTCCATGGTATATATGTGTTTTTATTTCTGGTGTAAATTTTGATGATTCTTTTTCCCAGTTTGCAAGTAATGATGTTGGACATATTACTATTGATGGATTTGTTAATTTTTTATTTTCTTTTATTTTTTGTATCACAGATAGTATTTGTATTGTTTTTCCAAGACCCATATCATCTGCAAGACATATGTTGAATCCTTTTTCAAAGTTTGTGTATATCCATTTATATCCTTTTTTTTGATAGGGTCTTAATGTGGCATTTAATTTTTTTGGTATGTTTATTTGTTTATATTTTTTAAAGTTTTTTATGTAATTTTTTAGGTTTTCATCTATTATTATGTCTATTCCAAATATATTTTTTGATAGTATGAATTTGAATAAACTTATGTTATCTAATTCTTTTATTTTTTTTACTATTTGTTTTATGTTTTCTATTGCATGTTTTTCATATACGAAGTATTGGTTTTCTATTTTTTTGATTCCATTTTCTGTATTATATTTTTTTATGAATTCTTCGAATTCTATTTCTGTACTTCCTATTTTGAAATTGAAATCAAAGTTTAATTGTTTTGATATGGTTTCTAAGGTTATATCTTTTTCGGTTGTTTTTGTTTTTATTATAAGTTCAGGGGTATATATTTTTTCCATTCCAATTGGATAGTTTATTCGGCTGTTTAATAGTTTTATTATGTTTTTAGTGTTTATTATTAAGTCTGAAAGATCTGATGGTTCTATTATTAGATCTTTGAATTTTAAGTTTAAGTATTCCATTATAAATGGAGAATATTTGGATATTATTGCAAGTTTTTTTAATATTGTTTGATCATTGTTTTGTCTTAGATGTTCTCTCAATTCTTTTGTTGTAAAGGGATCATCTTTTTTTGCTATGTCTATGGATAATGAGTATTTGCTTTTGTAATTTTTTATGTTGAATATAAAAAATTCATTTGCATCTATTGTTATTGGTTCGAGATAGTTTTTTATTGATGTATACGTGTTTTTTTCATCAAATTTTTTTGGTTTGTATATATAATTTGTAAAAAATAATTCATGTATTTTGTTTTCTTTGGGTTCTATTATGTATTTTATTTTGTTTTTTATGTATAGATTGAAGAGAAAATTTATTATGAAATCTTGATCTGCTATTTCATTTTTGTTTTTTATTATGGGTTCTTTTATTAAAGATTTTAAGTATTCATGGTATTTTTTATATGTTTCATTTATTGTATATGGTTTATAAGTTATATGGAAGTTTGTTTCATCTATTTTTTGTGCTTGAGGTAAAAAGGATTTTGTATATTTTATTATTTCAAAGTATTTTAATAGTTTTGAAAAGAATTTTATGTTTGAATCTTCTAAGTTGTAATAATTAGCTTTTTCGAGTATTTCAAAGAAATCATAGTAATTGTACTCATGATTTAAATAGTCTATATTGGTTTTTAATTGTATTTTGGGATTTTGTTGATTATAATTTATTTTTATTTCTAAGTCTGTTAATTTTAAGTTTTCTATTTTTATGTTTTCTTCTTGGTTTATTTCTTCATATAATTTTTTTAAATCTGATTTTAGGTCTATATTTGTGAATAGTATATCATCTGGAAGTAGATTTAATAGGTTTTGTATTTCAAGCGGTTCTGCTATTATTTCTGGTTCTTTTATTTCTTTTTTTATTTTGAATTGTTTTGAGAATTTTATTATATTTTCTTCGCTTTCTTCTACTATTTCTGATTTTTTGAGTCCATGAAGTTCAAATATAAGAAAAGGGTTTTTATCGAATTCATGGGCAAAAGAATAGAAAACAGCTGCAAGGTGTTTACAAGGATTAGCCCTATCCGGACATGAACATTTTGATAGTATATCAGCCCATTTTTCTGGAAATAAATGTATTTGTGATTGGGTTAATATTTCAAATAAGTCTGGAGGAAAAAATCCTATTAATAGTTGTGCCATAAAATCTTTTCTGTTTTTTAATATGGCTTTTATTTTATTTTTTTCATCTTTTTTGAAAGCATTCAATTTTATTGTTTGATTATAATGGTCTTTGTAATTACCTTTTACTTTTGATATTATCATTCCATCTTTGTAGTTTATGTCTATTACATTGCCTTTATTGAAATAAGTTCTACCACGTGGCAGTCTATTTTTATTTTTGTCTATGTTTTCAAGCGATTCTATCCATTTTAGACCCCACCAAGTTTTAACTATATTTTTTTTGTACATTAATTTTTCCTCCGAATTTTTTAGCATTATTATATTATATCAAATTATTGTATTTGTAAAAAAATAAAGATGCCAAAGCATCTTTATTTTGATATTGAGTATTGTATGAATCTTTCCATATAGTATAAGAATATTTGATTATAATATCCTTCAAAGTATATATCGTTTGCATGGCCAGAGTATGGAAAATATATTGTCATTATTTTATTGTTTTCTGAGTATTTTTTTTCGAATTGTTTTATTATTTCTTCTGGAACGAAGGTATCTTTTGTTCCTTGATATATCAATATGGGAATGTTATTTTTGTTTATTAATTTTTCTGGTGATATTAGTTCTTTTTCTCCTTCTATTCCTATTTTTGAAGCTATTGTATACGCTGGATATAAAGGTATTATACCTTTTATTTTTATGTTTTGATCATACCAGTTTTTGTATTTTTCATTTTCATAGCTTAAAGCAATTGCCGTTGCAAGTTGTCCTCCTGAAGATCCTCCACTTATTATTACTTTTGAGGTGTCTGCATTATATTTTTGTTTGTTTTGTTCGAGGTATTTTGTGAAATATCCTATATGTTTTATCATATCATCTATTGTGAAATTGCCAGTTCTATTTTTTGTTTTTTCTGAATTTTTTGAGAATATGGATGTATTTGTTAATCCATATTGTATATCAAATACAGTGTATCCTTGTGATGCAAAATATTTGTTTATTTGTAGCATATTATAGAATCCTTTGTTTCCTCCAACCCATGAACCACCATGTATTCTTATTATTACAGGATTTTCTTTATTTTTGTTTTTGGGTATATATGCATCAAATTTTAGTTCTATATTGTTTTCATAACCTTTTGTATCTTTATAATAGGTAATATCTTTTTTTATTTCTATTTCTGGTATTTTTATTCCAAGTAGATAATCTGTGAATGAGAAATGAACTTTTCTGAATTTTGAGTTTTGTTGATTTCCAAATGTATTTGAAAATTTTAGATCTATTTTGTTTATATTTGTTAGATTAGCTATTAATGGTATTGTTAATAGTATTGAGAATATTATTATGAATATTACAGAGATTTTTTTGTTTATTTCTGATTTTGGATTTGTAGAGTATATAAGTAATCCTAAAGGTATAGTTATTATTGCAAAGGTTATTGAGAGTTCTGGTATTATCATTTCAATGGTTGAAACATATATTTTTGTATAAGTTATTATGGTTATTGCGATTATTATTAATATGTATATTAATGATATTAAATTTTTTATTATGTTTTTTTTGCTATTGTTTATTTTTATGAAGTATTTATTGTATCCAAGTGTTTTTATGTTGTTGTATATAGCACTTATGAATATTGAGTAGTATCCTATGTATATTATAGACCATATATGCCATGTTTGTTTTATTTGGGATGAATATGAAGCCCCTTTTAAGAAGTTTCCTGCGATTATCATTAATAGACCTATTATAGATGTTTTTAAAAATATTCTTGGATATTTATATGCTTTTAATCTTTTAAAATTATATAAGTATACTATGAAGTAGTTTAATAAGAGTGTGAATGGTATTGTTATTGTAGCTATTATTTCTATTATTTGATTTGGATAGTATATTCTCAATATGGGATATATTATACATAATATGTTTAATAATAGAGATATTTGGTTTATTTGACGTCTCATTTTTAACCCCCATTTTATAATGTATTTACTTATATTATATCGTATTTTTTGTTGGAGGATTTAAATTTCATTTGATATATAAAAAAATGGACTTTTTCTGATTTGATTTGTATCAGAATAGTCCATTTTAATTTTTAGTTTTTAAATATTCTTAAGGAATTGAATACTGCTATTAATGCTATACCAACATCTGCAAATACGGCACCCCATATGTTTGTCATTCCAAGTGCACCGAGACTTAAGAATACTATTTTTACTCCAAGTACTATTATTATGTTTTCCCAAGTGATTTTTGCAGTTTTTTTGGATACTTTTATAGCATCTACAACTCTTTGTATATTATCATCCATAATAACTGCATCTGCTGCTTCTATTGCGGCATCAGAACCCAATCCTCCCATAGCTATACCTATATCAGATCTCGTTAGTACGGGTGCATCATTTATTCCATCACCTATGAAGGCTATTTTTTTATTTGTTTTTATTTGTTCAAATTTTTGAACTTTTTGATCTGGTAATAATTCTGCATAGTATTCATCTATACCTACTTCTTTTGTTACTGCTTGAGCTACTTTTTTATTGTCACCTGTAAGCATTACAGTGTTTTTTATTCCAAGTTGTTTTAATTGTTTTATAGTTTGTTTTACACCGTTTTTAATTTTGTCTGATATTTCTAAGTATCCAGAATATTGACCGTTTATGGCTATATGTACTATTGTTCCAGAGTTATTGTTTTCTTTGTAATTTATTCCAAATTTTTCCATTAATTTTGAATTACCAGCGAGTACAGTTTTTTCTTCTATTTTAGCTTTTATTCCATGTCCTGATATTTCTTCATATTTTTTTATTTTTGTTTCATCTATTTGTTGATTGTATTCTTTTTTTATTGATTGAGCAATGGGATGATTTGAATGTTTTTCAGCATATGCAGCTGTTTTTAATAATTCTTCTTTTGTTATGTTCTCTGGTTTTATTTTTACAACTTCGAAGACTCCTTGTGTTATTGTTCCTGTTTTATCAAATACTATTGTATCGAGGTCTTTTATGGTTTCTAAATAATTTCCGCCCTTTATTAGTATACCTTTTTTTGATAGAGTTCCTATTCCTGAAAAGTATCCAAGAGGTATTGATAAAACGAGTCCACAAGGACATGATATTACAAGGAATATTAAAGCTCTATAAAGCCAATCAGAAAATGTTCCGCCCATCAATACTGGTATAGTAGCCAGTCCCAATGCAAAGAATACTACTGCCGGAGTATAATATTTTGCAAATTTTGTTATCATTTTTTCTGTTTTAGCTTTTTTTGCAGATGCATTTTCTACCATATTTAGTATTTTTGATACTGTCGATTCTGAAAATTCTTTTTCAACTTTTATTTTTATTAGTCCATTTTGATTTACGAATCCACTTAGTATTTCATCGTTTTCTTTTACTGTTCTTGGTACTGATTCACCTGTTATTGCAGAGGTATCCATCATTGTTTGACCTTGTATTATTTTTCCATCCATAGGGACTTTTTCTCCAGGTTTTACAACTATTATGTCATTTACTTTTACTTGTGAAGGACTTACTTTTTCTATGTTTTGTCCTTTTATTAGGTTTGCATAATCAGGTCTTATATCTAAAAGAGATTTTATGGATTTTTTTGAATTATCAACGGCTAAGTTTTGTAAGAATTCTCCAATTTCATAGAATAGCATTACTCCAACTGCTTCGGGATATTCTTTTATTGCAAAAGCTCCTATAGTAGCAATTCCCATTAGAAAATTTTCATCGAATACATTTCCTCTCATTATATTTTTTGCAGATCTTATGAGTACTTTTCCACCTATTATTAGGTATGCTGCAAGATATAATGATATTTTTATTATCATTTGTTGATTTGTTATTATTGCTGCTATAAAAAATATTAATCCAATACTTATTCTTATAATTTCTTTTTTTAGATTGAAATTTCCATGTTCATGAGTATGGGTATGAGAGTGTTCATGTTCATGAGAATGTTCATGGAACTCATTTTTTCCTTCTTCATATACTTTTACATCTGGTTCTAATTTGTTTACTATTTTTTTTATTTTATTTATATCTTCTGTATTTGTGCTTTCATAAGAAAGGGTTTTAGTTATAAAGTTTAATTCTACATTTTTTATTCCATCTAAATTTTTTACTTTATTTTCTATTTTTGCAGCACAATTAGCACAATTTAAACCATCTAAGGATAATTTTGTTTTTTGAGTTTTTTCCATTTTTTCACCCCTTTAAATATGTACATATGAACATTTATTCATATATAAGATATAATAAAAATTATATCAATTTTTTTATTTTTTAAAATGTTTCTTCTGTGATATGTTCCATTCCAGTATTGAATATTTGTTCTATATGTTCATCATCGAGAGAATAATAAACAACTTTTCCATCTTTTCTGTATTTTACAACTTTTGCTTGTCTTAAAACTCTTAATTGATGAGATATAGATGATTGTGACATGTTTAATGCTATTGATATATCACATACGCATAATTCTTTTGCTTGAAATAATAGATTTAATATTTTTATTCTTGTAGTGTCTCCAAATATTTTGAAGAAATCTGCAAGATCGAATAGTATTTCATCTGCAGGTATTTTATCTTTTATTTGTTCTAGTATGTCTCTATGTACAATGTTATTTTTACATACATCTGTTTCTTTTTTTTCTGGTTTATTTATTTTTTCCATTTTTTCACCTCTATATATGAGCATATATTCATATATATTTTAATATTTTTTTTATTTATTGTCAAGTGGTATAATTTTATAGTTTGTTATTATTTTTTTGTTATTATTATGATATATATATAAATAATGAGAGGTGTTTTTATGATAAATATTGATTATAATACTTTTATAGAATATCTTACGGGTAAATCTTCTCATAAGAGATATGCTTTTTTTATTGGTTCAGATTTGAATGAAAAAACTAATGAAGTTTTTATGGGGTATATTGCAAAATTTTGCGAAAAAACAGATAGTAATATTTTAGTTAATTCATATTTTTCAAAGTATTCTGAAGAGGCTTTTTATAAATATACTGATGTTAATCCTGTTGTTTGTTCAAAGGATTCTATTTCTATATTTTTATCTTTTCCCACTGATAAACCTACTATCATAAATTTGAACACTGATTTGAATTCTGATATTTTATCCCATAATTGGGCTAATACTCTTGATAGTATTTTGGCTAATTATACTCCTGTTTTAATAGGAGTATCGAGTGAGGATAGGGCTTTGAAGAATTATTTTAAGGAATATTATGAGACTGATATTTATTTTGTAGGTGTTTTGGATGATCTAGCTAAGATGCTTAATAAAGAGTATTTGAAATTTTTAAAGGTTGAAGATTATTCTATTTTTGTTAAAAAATTGTGTAAAGATATTTTAGGTATAGATTCTTTGAGTATGAATTCTTCAAGGGTTGAATTTTATTGGAAGAATGAATATGAGAAGATAGAAGAATATAATAGTGATTTTGTTAAAGCGAATGAAGAGATAAGTGAACTTGTAGATTCTTTTTTTGATGATGAAGATGTTAAAAAAGCTTTTTTAGAGGAATCTGATATAAGAAGAGCAGCTTTGATTTTGGAGCTTTCTGCTGAAAAATTTGATAATGATTTTGAGGTTATTTTTAATTATGCAAGATTTTTGCATTTTAGTCTTGGTGATCTCGATAAGGCAAAAATTTATTATGATAAGGCTTTAAAGATTGATGAATCTTCATATGTTTACGAGAATTACGCTCTTTTGATGTATGATTATGGAGATTTTGATGAAGCTAATAAATTTTTTAATAAATCTGTAGAACTTTTTGATTCTGATGAAGATAAGAATCCTTATCTTTTGATTAGATACGCTATTTTTTTGAGAGAGTATGGCGATTTTGATAAGAGTATGGATATGTTTTTGAGATATAAGGAATTTGGTGATTTAAATAATTATTTTTATTATGAGTATGCTCTTTTATTGAATGATTTTAAAGAGTATGAAAAAGCTATAGATTGTTTAAAGAAGGCGATTGAAGAAGATGATACTAATTATCTTTATTTTGGTGAGATTGCTAAATCTTATGCTTTGATAAATGATTTTAGGAATGCTAAAGAGAATTATTTGAAGGCTATTAATTTGTCTCCGGATAATATTAGTTTATTATATAATTATGGTATTTTTTTGGTTAATTTTGGATTTTATGATGAATCTACTGATTATTTTAAAAGGATTATAGATATAAATCCTAATTTTTATATGGCTTATAATGAGTATGCACTCGCTTTGGAAAAGTTGGAAAGATATGATGAAGCTGAGAGCGTTTATAAGATGGCAATTGGTAAAAATCCAGATTTTAAGAATATTTATAATAATTATGGTATTTTATTGGAAAAAACTGGAAGAGAGGATGAAGCCGAGAAATTTTATAAGAAGATTATTTCTGATTTTCCTGATTATCCTCATGCATATTATAATTATGCACTTTTATGTCAGAAGAGAGGAGATTTAAATAAGGCTGAAGAATTTTATAAGAAGGCTATAGAAAATGATGGTTCTTATGTTATGGCTTATATGAATCTTGCATTACTTTTGACTGATTTGAACAAGTTTGAAGAGTCTATTTATTATTATGAGAAAATTTTAGAAATGGATGATACTAATATTTTTGCTTTTAATAATCTTGCTTTATTGTATGAACATCTTGATGATTCTGATAAGGCTTTGAATTTTTATAAAGAAGGTATGAAGAAATTATCGTTTTTTGATAATATACATGTTAATTACTTATTTTTCTTACAGAAATTTTTTCCAAAAAAGGTAGATAAGGAGTTTAAAAAATTTATTAAAAAATTTCCAGATAGTGCTAAACTTTTTTATGAATATGCCAAGTATCTTGAAAATGTTGGCGATTTAGATGGAGTAGAGGAATTTTATGAAAAGGCTTTGGAAATAGAGGTTTTTCCAGATTTGATAATTAATTATGCTATTTTTTTAGAGAAGAGTAATAATTTTGAGAAGGCTGAATTAGTTTATGATAAAGGTATTGAAAGTTTTCCGAATAATGCATTTATTTATTATAATTATGGAGTTATGTTGGATATAATTAATGATCATGATAGGTCTAAAAAACTTGTTAAGAAAGCTTTGAGGATAGATAATACAAATCCAACTTTTAATTATTTTTATGCGAAAATTTTATTTTTTCAGGAGAATAATTATAAACTTGCTAAGAAGTATCTCGATAAGTCTCTTAAGGTAGATCCTTATAATTATTATGCTAATGTTTATTATGCTATGGTTTTGAAAGCTTTGAAGAATTATAATAAATCTAAGATTTATTTTGAGAAGGCGATTGATATTATGCCTGATAGTTATTATGCTTATTATCAGTATGCTTTGGCTAAATGGCAGAATAATGAAGTTATAAGGGATATAATGGATTTGTTTGATAAGGCTGTTGATATTGGTTATAATTATTATGTTTTTTATGATTATCTTTATTTTTTAGCACAGAATCTTCAATTTAATAGATTTGAAGAGATAAAAGATGAAGCTCTTGAAATTGAAGGAGATTCTAATCCAGAATTTTTTACACATCTTGGGTATCTTTATTTTTATTTTATAAGAGATTATGATAAATCTAAAATTTTTTATGAAAAAGCTATTGATATGAAATATTCTTTTGATTTTTCTGAATATGCCGATGTTTTAAGGAATTTAGGTAGATTTGATGAAGCCGATAAATTTTATAAGAAGGCATTTTCTGCAGGTTTTTTGAGTTTGAATTTTTATATAAATTATGGTGTTAATTTTTTGAATCTTAAGAAATATGATGAGGCTCTTGAAATGTTTTTTAATGCAGCAGATTATGATAAAGAGTATGAGGGTTCTGATTTGTTTGTTAATATTGCTTTTACTTATGATTTGATGGGTGATTATGATAAGGCAAATGAGTTTTATATCAAAGCTGAGAAAGTTTCTAAAGATAATGTTTATTTTTCTGGTAATTATGCAGGTTTTTTGTTTAAAAGAGGTTTGAATTATGATAAAGCTTTGAAGCTTTTGAATTCTTCTATTTCTAATAATTCTTTTGATGATATTCAACTTCTTGAATGCTTTATTTATATGTTGATATATACAGATGATTTTGCTAAGGCTTTGAAAAAACTTGATTTTTTTTATGATAAGGGTATTAGAACTACTACGGATTTTTCAAGTCATTTGAGAAAGGCAATTGATATGAATCATGATAGACTTGATTTGATAAAGAGTTATTTAGATAAGCTTTGCATTTAATTTTAAAGACATGGTCAGTTTTTCTGATCATGTCTTTTTTATTTTATTTTTTTTATTAAATTTATGTATATTTTGAAAGCTTTTTCACGCTTTTTTTCTGGAAATATATTCCATAATGCTTTATTTACATCTTTATTTTTGAAGTGTTTGTTTTTTGGTAAAGGGTAGAGATTTTTCATTTCATAATTTGTGTCTTTGAAACGTGTTATTCCAAATATTATTTGACTTAGAATTTTTCTTTCTTGAAGATTTATATCTTGTGTGTAGTATTCATATATTTTGTATATGGTTTTATTGTCTATTTTTTCAAAAGCTTTTTTTACAAGATCTTTTCTTGCTTTTACAAATGAAGATTCGAACTCTTCGGTAGCTTGTAATAGTATTATTTTGTCGGATATTTTTAATTTTTTTATATCTGTGTTTTTTATGGCTTTTATGAGTCTTTTTAATCTATTTAAATTTGGATCTTCTAGGGTCATCATTGTAGAGAGTATATTTATTATTATTGTTTCTTTTTTTATTTTTTTTGCATTGAATAGAATTTCTTCGATATTTTCGTCTAATATTATTTTGAATCTTTCTTGTTCTATTTGATTTTTGAAATATGTTTCATCTTCTTCCATTATTTTATATATCGTTTGCGATTTTATTCTTTTTGTTTCTCCATTTAGAATTTTATAAAGAGTTCTTCTGGATAATCCAAGATTTTTTGCCGTTTTTGAAAGATTATTTTTTTTTATATATTTTTTTATTTCTATTATATCTTCATTTGTTATTGAATAAGAACTTTTGTCTATTTCTAATTTTTTTATAGTTTCTTTTGTGTCTGTATTTATTAGATTTTGTTGAAATTCATCTTTTTCATTTTTTATCATTAAAGAGAATATATATAGTTCCATATAATATATGAAACTATCATTTTCTTTTAAAGTATATATATATTGTTGATAAGCATTTATTATTTTTCTATTAGTTGAAAAGTAATAGGATGCATAGTATAGATTTATTTTTGATATTATGCATTTTAATTTATCGCTTTTTTCTAAAGTTAAAAGATTGTTCAATGATGCGTTTATTAAAGATGGATTTGGTATTTTTTTGGCTTTGACGGCCACTTCAGAGAGTATTTTTTTTCTTTTTGATATATTTGTATATCCATCAGCCTTTCCAAATAAGAAGTTTATATAAAGATAATCATCTGATGAAAAACTTCCCCAGAATTTGCTTTGTTTTAATCCCCCATTTCTTGATTCTATGTATAGAAACATACCTTTTAATATATCTCTTGACATTGGAGGCATTTTTTTTTGTGATTTTTTTAGTATTTTGTAATATACTATATAATCGAGATCCTTTATGCTGAATAGAGACATCATTTTTAATCCAAGTAACATATAGTATATGTTTTTGTTTTTGATTTTGGATATATTTTGATTTATTTTTAGTATTGTATTTTCGAATTCATAGACATCGTATATGTTTTTTATTTGTATATACATTTTCAAATCTTTATTACAAAAATTTTTGCTTAAATAATCCCTCAAATTTTGTGCAAAAAAACCATATTTGTGTATTTCATATATGGCTTTTTCTATACTTTTCATTGGCCCCACCTCTTAATTTAAGTATGATATATTTTTAAATCTTTTTTATACTAACAAATTGAGTGTATACATTATATGAGTTTTTTTGATGTAAATTTTTTTTTAATTGTTATAACGTTATTCTGGATTATATTTTAGAAAACATGTTTTTTTGTTATATCATTTTATATAATGTAATATTTAGTTGTGTATACATATATAGTTTATTATTCTATTTTTATTATATTTTTATAGGGGTCCGGAAAGAGGTTTTTGAATGATATCTTTCTTTTTAAAGCATATTAAAGGCTATGTGGGGATGAAAAACTTTATAAATGATCAAAAAAAGCTGAATAAATTTTTTTCTGATTCAGAAGAGGTCCTTTATATTGAAGATTATCTGAGATTTTTAAAAGATTTTTTGAATAATTTTTTTGATGTTGATACTATGGGTTTTTATTTTTTGAATCAAGATTGCAATATTTTATTTAATTCTGAAAAAGATGATTGCAGTTATTTTTTTAATGAAAATATTAGTTTCTTCATGAAAAATATTATGGAGAGTAGTAAAAGTATTGTTGTTGATGATATTTCTATTTTTAAAGATGATGAGTTTTTGTCGGATTTTTATGGGAATGGAAATAAATCTATGATGGCTGTACCTATTATTAATAATGGTGATTTTTTGGGTGTTATTAGTGTTTTTAATTATGAAGAATCATTTTATGATAGTTCTTATTTATATATTTTTGAGTTGTTTACTAATGTTATAAAGTATAGCCTTTTGAATAAATTTATGGCTTTTAAGATGGTTAATACGACGATGAACGGACTTATTGAAATTCTTGAAACAAGAGATCTTGAAACCGGTGCACATGTTAAGAGGGTTGCACATTATTCAAAGATTATCGCTGAGAGACTTTTTGATAAAGGTATTATAAATAGTAAAGATTTGATCAAAGAAATATTTTGGTTTGCACCTTTACATGATATTGGTAAGATAGGAATTTCTGATAGTATTTTGCTTAAACCATCAAGACTTACCGAATCAGAGTTTGAAGAGATTAAAAAACATGTTTTGATTGGTTATGATTTATTGAAATCTATTGAGAAGAATATGCATCCCGCTATCGATATGAATTTTTTTAAGACTGCTGAAGATATTATTTTGCATCATCATGAAAATTATGATGGTTCTGGCTATCCAAATGGACTTAGAGGTAATGATATTTCAATTTCTGGTAGAATACTCGCTGTCGCTGATACTTTCGATGCACTTTGTTCTGAGAGACCTTATAAAGATTCTTTTTCTTTTGAAGATAGTTTAAAAATAATAATTAATGAACGTGGGAAACAATTTGATCCAATTATAATTGAACTGACCCATGTCAAGTAGACACAAAAATTAATAAAAAATTATATACAATTGGATGCTTGGTTTCTGAACTCAACAGGAGCCATGCATCCAAGTTT